>NZ_LWFX01000916.1:0-9002 GCF_001635175.1 Alcanivorax sp. HI0083
CAGATCCGCCCGCTGCATGGCCAGCTGAGCCTGGCGGCGCAAGTCCGTGTAATTGCCCGCCAATACGCCGTATTCCGATGCCGAAGCAATCTGCTGAGCCAAAAAACTGCCCAGTTCATGCAGGTCCCGATCCGCGTCCTCAAAGCGCTGCCACGTTAATGCCACCAACAACAGGCCCAGCATGAACAGTGCAGGAACCAGCCCCAGAACTTGCAATTGCTTGCGAATCCCCGGGCCTTTGCGCGGTACATCGGCACGCGTCATGGCGCCTCCCCGGCTTTTTGCAGGGCATCCTGAAGTGCCCCACTATCCCGATAATGCATGTCAAAACTGCTGGCAACGTGCTCATTGACCACCACCGACGGGCGAGACACAAAGGCAGAGGCACCCCACTCTCCCGTGTCAGCAAAAACACGCAGCCGCTGAACCGCTTCGCTGACCAGATCGCTACCGCTGGCATAGTACGATGCCACGCTGCCCGCATTCACAAATGTCAGATCCGGGCCAAACACTGGCCGGCGTTGGCGGTAGCTAGTCAACAACACCAGCTTGGCGGCATCTGGCCCGAGCAGAGCGTCGTCCACCGGAAGCACAATGGCGTCGAGATGATTGAGATTCTCACGCAGGGTGTCACCCAGGTCCCGGGCATTTTTGACCGGCAACAACTCCAGCTTGAGCGGCCCGCGAAAACCACGCACCAGCTCGGCAGGCCAAACGCTGTCCGCCCCCAGTACCACGCCAACCCGGCGGGCCAGAGGCATCATGGTCCGCACCAACTGCAACTGATTCGCCAGGCTGACCCCCGCCCAGATCGCCGCACACCGGTACCCCTCTTGCACGGCCTTTTCACTCAAGGCACGGCTGACATGGACCCCCAACAACGGTTTTCCCTGGGCCATGGCACGGGTAAAGGCGGCATCGCCGAGGGCAACCAGTACATCCGCCACCTCGGGCTCATCGACGACACGCAGGTTCGCCGGCAGATCCTGCGCCAGCGAAAGCACAAACACATCCTTGAAGGGGCTGGGCTCAGCCAGTACGTGTACGGTTTGCGCCGGCGAGGACAACGCACCGCCAGCCGTTGCCAGCAACAAAAGAAGAACCAGTGCGCGTCCATGCCTGCTTTGCATCCGGCTATATCCTCACCGTCACACCCAGCCACATTCGATCTTGCTGGTAGTGATTCTCTGCAAAAACCACCGGGGCCTTATTGAGCCCATGCTGAACAACTGCCCGCCATTCCAGCTCCGTGGGGCCGGCACGGTGGCGAAAGCGGAGCTGCACGTCCGCACGCTCAAAAACGTTATCGTTATAATCATTGGACAGATAATACGCGGATGAAAACGCCCATTGGCGGCTGAACTGCCACGACCACAGGGCACTGCCAGAATCCCGGGCAGCCAGACGCCGCTCGGTCTTCACGTTAGTGTCGGTGTGAATGTGGGCGCCGGTAACACGGAATAAATGCGATACACTCGGGCGCCAGGAGAGCTGGGCTTCTGTGCCCTGATGGTTGACCCACCCTTCGTTGCTCGGTTCAAATTCAAACGGATTGAGTGCCGTGCTCAGCAGGTTCGTCAGGCTTTCCTGAAAATAGCGCACATCCAGTTCTATCGCAGAAAACTGCCCGTAATAGCCAACCTCCCAGGAACGGATGCGCTCCGGCTCAAAAGTGCCAGGGCTTTGCTGGGTCACAAAAAAGTACGCTGGCGCCCAGCCCAGCAACGCCTGGGTATTATCCGCAAACGGCGGTGACAGGGTTTGCGCCTGAATATTGATATTGGCGCGCTCTTCATAGATATCCGGTGTGCGCAGCGCTTCGGAATACACATAACGCAGATGGTGGCCCGGGAGCAGCCGCCAGTTAACGCCGGCGCGGGGGCTGAAATGATCACCGCTGATCTGGTCTCGCTCCCAATAGCCGCCCAGGTTCACCGTTACCGGATCAAGGACATCCAGCGCCAGATTGCCAAAAAAACGGTAGCTGATATTGTCTTGCGTGCCCCCAAGGTAGCTGTCGGACTGTACCCGGTCATGGCGAATTTCTGCCCCACTGACCAGTCGTGCCCAGCGAGTCAGCTGCAGGGTATCCTGAATTTCCAGGTCATAACGCACCTCCTGAATATCCAGCTCACTGCCGGCACAGAAAGGCGCACCGGCACCCTGCAAGGTCAAATAACGGTTAGTGGCATCGGCATCCGCCGGAAAGGCCGCAAAAGTCGCCCCCATGTCGCTGCCATTCTGCAAATACAAATCGCGCAGTTCCTGACTGAAGAACAGGCCGCCCCCGGGCCCGGTCTGGCCGGTCACAGGGTCCAGGTAACAGACATTAAAGTCGGTGATTTCCTGATTGTACTGGCCGTAAGTATGGACCTGCAGCTGATGGGTCCGGCTGAAATTGTGCTGCCATTGCAGCGACACAAATGCCCGCTCGCCTTTCTGCACCGGGTCGCCCTGGTATTCGCCAATATCGGCAACACCGGCTTCCTGCTGGCGCTCCAGGCGGCTGCGGCTACCACCGGCCTGCACCATGAGCGTATTGCGGGCATCTGCGTCCCAGACCCACTCGGTGTTGAGCGTCTCAATGCGCTTGCCATCCGGCAGGCTCTCGCCTTCGAAGGGCTCGTCATAGCCGTTATCTGCCCGTCGCGACACGGAAGCACGCAGCGCCCCGTTTTCCAGCCGGTGAACACCAACCAGATGCGCATCGCGGATACCATTATTGCCGCCCTGTACGGTCACGCCGCTCTTGCTGATATCCCGTGGGTCACGGGTAATAATGTTGATCACGGCAGTGAAAGCGTTGGCACCATACGCGGCAGCCGCCGGACCACGGGTAACCTCAATACGTTCCACATCGCGGATATCCACCGGCATGTCGTTCCAGCTCACCCGGGACAGGCCCGGCTGATACTGACTGCGACCATCAAGCAACACCAGCATGCGCCGCTGATCGCGGGCCTGGGTGGGGTGGTAGGCTACCGAAGGGACATTGCCGTCCACCTTCACCGCAGCCATACCCGGGACCAGTTTCAGGACTTCATACAGCTCGCGGGCACCGCTGGCTTCGATCAGCGTGCGGTCAATCACTGTGACACTGGCTGGGGCCTCGGATTGAGGCTGACTCACGCGGGCAGGGGTAAGAACCATGGCGGGCTGCTGGGCCGGTTCCATCATTGGTTCTATCGCTTGCGCAGACGCGCAAAACACGCCTAAACAACCGGCTATCCCCCAATACCCCCAGCGTTTGATAACGCATCCTCCGTGTTGCCTGCCCCGGCCTCCTTCCTTGCTCAGCGAGGCAGGTTATTTTTTCATTCGCTTGATCATCCGTTTGCGCTTATGCACCTGGCGATCGGTGAGCACATTCTTGCGCCCTTCATACGGATTCGTACCGGACTTGAATTCCAGCCGGATCGGCGTGCCTTCCAGTTTCAGCAGTTCGCGGAAACGGTTTTCCAGAAACTTCTTGTAGCTGGCAGGCAGGGCTTCCGTGCGGTTGCCATGCAGCACCAGCGTCGGCGGATTGTTACCGCCCAGGTGAGCATAACGCAATTTTGCGCGAAAGCGCCCATTGCGCGGTGGCGGATGACCGTTGGTGATTTCTTCCATCATCCGGGTCAGTTCGTTGGTGCCGATCTTGATAAAGGCGCTGTCCCAGGCCTGCTCCACCATGCCCCAGAGGTCCCCCACCCCGGTGCCATGCAGTGCAGAAATAAACTTGATCTTCACCCAGGGGGCGAACTCCAGCCGTCGCCCCAGATTCACCCGCACCCGCTCTTTATGGTCCGCTTCCAAACCATCCCACTTGTTCACCGCGATCATCAGAGCTCGACCGCTGTCCAGGGCATAGCCCAACAGGTGCAGGTCCTGGTCGGTAATGCCTTCGCGGGCATCGATGACCACCACGACCACCTGGGCCGCTTCCATGGCCTGCAACGCCTTGATCACGGAAAACTTCTCGACCATTTCGTAGACTTTACCGCGCCGCCGGACCCCGGCGGTGTCGATCAGGGTATAGGCGCGCCCCATGCGCTCGAATGGCACTTCAATGGAGTCCCGTGTGGTCCCGGCATGGTCGAACACCACCACCCGTTCTTCTCCGAGCATGCGGTTGATCAGGGTGGACTTGCCCACATTGGGACGCCCCAGCACGGCCACACGAATGCTGTCTTCGCCGGGCTTCTTGGAGGTGCGATGTTCGCCTTCCGGCAGCAACTCCAGATCCGTAAACCCTTCCAGAATATGCTCGATCATGCTGGTCACACCGCGACCATGGGCCGCCGCGATCGGCAGCACCTCGGTGAGGCCCAGCGAAAAGAACTCGGACATGGCCGAATCCGCATCCACCCCATCGGTCTTGTTAACGATCAGGTAGGTGGGTTTGGGCAGCTTGCGCAACTCGCTGGCAATCTGTTCATCGGCGGCGGTCAGGCCGGCACGGCCGTCCACCATAAACAACACCACATCGGCTTCGCCCACGGCCTGCAGGGATTGACTGGTCATCGGCACGTCGATGCCGTCATCGTTCTCGCCGATACCGCCGGTATCCACCACCGTGTACAAATAGCCGCCCAGCTGGCCATCCCCGTATTTACGGTCACGGGTAAGCCCCGGGAAATCGGCCACCAGGGCATCCCGGGTACGGGTCAGTCGGTTGAAGAGTGTGGATTTGCCCACATTGGGCCGCCCCACCAGGGCGATTACCGGCTTCATAGTCATCTCAACGAGGTTTCAACGGCGCTATGGTAACGCCAAAGGGGGATTCAAACGAAAAAATCTGCGCGGGGCGCAGATTTTTCAGGTATCGAGAAACCGGACCGGTTATTTGGGGCGCACCGTGTAGGCCGCCAGTTTGCCGTCGTAACTCAACACATAAAGGGTGTCTTCATAGCTGACCGGGGTACCCGCAAAGCCGTCACCGTCGTGCTTCTTACGGGCCACCAGGGTGCCGTCATCCGCATCCATCCAGTGCAGGTAGCCTTCAAAATCACCCACCACCATCAGGTCGCCCTGCACGGCAGTGCCGGTCAGTCGGCGGCCGTACAGCTTGTCCTGTTGCCAGAGCACGCTACCGGTGCGCTGGTCCACGGACCGCACCACACCAACATCATCCGCCACAAACAAGCGACCACCGCTGGCACTAATCACCTGGGCACTGGACATTTCCTTGCCCCAGTACTGACGGCCATTAATCTGGTCCGCCACGCCCAGCTTGCCCTGGAAAGCCACGGCGAAAACCCCGCCACCTTCCACAATCATGTTGCCATCGATATCGGTGAGGCGATCCAGCTCGGAGCGGCCGGTGGGTTCTGCAATACGCTGCTCCCAGGCGGGCACGCCGGTCTCAGCGTCCAGGGCCGCCAGCTTGGCATTGGCAAAACCGGCATAAACACGACCATCCGCAATGGCAGGCTGGGCCAGGCCACGCAGGGTCAGGGTGGGCACCGGGGTTTCATAATCCCACACCTGATCCCCCGTAGTGGCGTCCAGCGCCGTTATATGGCCATCCTGGGTCTGAAAGACGACGATGGTGCCGTTGCTGTTGGGGATCGCCAGCGCTTCACCGGAAAGTTGGGTACGCCACAGCTCTTCACCCGTTTCCATGGACAGGGCCACGGCCATGCCTTCACGGGTGCCGTAGAGCACCATGCCATAGCCGGCGTAAAAACCGCCGCCGATACGATCTTCGGTTTTCACTCGCCACTGGCGCTTGCCCTTGTCACGGCTGATGGCATACACCTCACCGAACACATCACCGGCAAATACCTGTTGCTGGGTAACGGCCGGGCGCAGGGTCAGCTGGCTGTCTTCCACCCCGTTGCCCACACCTTCTTTCCAGAGCCGTTTTACCTTGTAGCTGGCATCAAAATCCGGCAAGTCATTGGGCTCAATGGCATTCGGGTTGGAGCTACAACCGGCCAGCAACAGGCTGGCCAGTGCGAAGGGGAGAAGGAAATATTTCATTTAGCTCTTCAGGTCATCCAGTTTCATCTGCACACGGTCTTTTTCACCGTTGTCCTGCAGGGTTTCCAGCGCCTGGGTATACGCCTCTGTGGCGGCCTGCTGGTCGTCACGGGCTTTTGCCAGGTCGCCACGCAGCTCCAGCGCCATGCCATTAAAGGCAGCCGGGAAGCTGTGATCGAGCTCGGCGGCGGCTTTATCGTAGGCCTGCTGCTGCAGCAACACACGCACCAGGCGCAGACGTGCCGTGTAAGTCAGCGCATCGGTGGCGCCGTCGTCAGCCACATCTTGCAGCAGGGAAGCGGCTTTATCGTACTCGCCCGCCTGTACCGCCAGGCGCGCCTGGGCCAGGCTGGCATAGTCCGCATAGGCGCTGCCGGGGAAATCCTCTTTCAGGGCTTGCGCCTGTTTGTTCACTGCCGCTTCATCCACTTGCTGTGCGGTCAGCGATTCCACCAACACCTGATACTGCCTGGACGCTTCGGAGGACTGCTCCCCTTGATGGCCTTGCCACTCACGCCAGCCAATCAGGGCTGCCACGGCCAGTACCACGGTAATAATCGCGGCGGTACCGTTCTTCTGCCACCACTCTTTAAGCAGCTCCGCCTGTTCCTCTTCATCGCGCATGTAATCTGCCACCCTGCTCTCCTTTCTTATTAATTGTCCGCCAGGAGCGCTACCAGCTCACTGGCAACCTGATCCCGGGATACTTGCTGCTGCTCGCCCTGGCCACGCAGGGGTTTGACCATAACACTGTTACTGGCCAGTTCATCCTCGCCGATAATCAAGGCCACCGCGGCACCGCTGCGATCGGCTTTTTTCATCTGGCTTTTGAAGCTGCCACCACCGCAGTGCAACTGGATTGCACGGCCGGGCAAGGCATCGCGAAGCTGTTCGGACAATGCCATGGTGGATGCCAATACATCCCCCATGGCCATCACATAGACGTCCACCGGCGCCGACAGTTCCGGCTTTTCCTGCTCGATAAGCAAAATCAGCCGCTCGACCCCCATGGCGAAGCCCACCGCCGGGGTCGGCTTGCCGCCCAACTGCTCCACCAGCCCGTCGTAGCGACCGCCGGCACAGACGGTGCCCTGGGCGCCGAGGGCATCGGTGACCCACTCGAAAACGGTCTTGCCGTAATAATCCAGCCCGCGCACCAGATACGGGTTCACTTTATAAGCAATGCCACTGGCATCGAGCAAGGCTTTCAGCCCTTCAAAATGGGCGACAGCCTCGTCATTCAGGTAATCGGCCAGCTGCGGCGCATCCTTGAGTACCTCGCGGGTGCCAGGGTCCTTGCTGTCGAGCACGCGCAGCGGGCTGCGCTCCAGACGCTTCTGGGAGTCCCCATCCAGGGCATCAAAGTGTGTTTTCAGATAATCCACCAGCGCATCGCGATAGCGCGACCGGTCCGCACTGTCACCCAGGGAGTTCAGCTCCAGCGTGACCTTGTCGGCCAGGCCCAGGGCTTTCCACAGACGTGCAGTAAGCAGGATGACTTCAGCATCGATATCCGGGCCGGTCATGCCGAAGGTTTCCACTCCAATCTGGTGGAACTGGCGATAACGACCGGCCTGGGGACGCTCGTGGCGGAACATGGGGCCGGTGTACCACAACCGCTGGGTCTGGTTGTACAACAGGCCATGCTGCTCACAAGCACGCACACAGCTGGCCGTGCCTTCCGGACGCAGGGTCAGGCTGTCGCCGTTACGATCGTCAAAGGTGTACATTTCCTTTTCGACGATATCGGTCACTTCACCGATGCTGCGCTTGAACAGGTCGGTCTGCTCCACGATGGGCATGCGAATTTCCTGATAGCCGTAACTGGCCAGCACATCGCGCACTTTACCTTCCAACCACTGCCACAGCCCGGTCTGCTCCGGCAGGATGTCGTTCATCCCGCGGATGGAGGTGACCTTTTTATTGTCTGCCTTGCTCACAGAATTTCCTTAAAAACGCAGAACGCTGGACGCCTAACGCCGGACGCTAATCCACGCCCGACCAAGATCCCACGCCGTCTATTCACTACGGGCAATAATGCCCCTCTCTTCGTCTTCTCGCTGTTTCTTGACCTTGGCGCGCACCATTCGCTCAAGCTCGTCGACCAGATCGTCAGCGGTAATGTGATGGCTTTTTTCACCGTCGCGGTAGGCCAGATTATTGGGCGTGCCACCGGTGAGCCCCACATCCACCTCACGGGCTTCGCCCGGGCCATTTACCAGGCAACCAATCACCGCCAGATCAACGGATTCGTTGATGTCTTCCAGTCGCGCTTCCAGCTCGTTCACGGTCTTGATCACATCAAAGTTTTGTCGTGAACAGCTGGGGCAGGCAATAATGTTTACGCCTTTCTTGCGCAGGTTCAGGCTTTTCAGAATATCAAAACCGACCCGCACTTCTTCCACCGGGTCGGCGGCCAGGGAAATGCGGATGGTATCGCCGATGCCTTCCATGAGCAGTGAACCCAGCGCCACGGCGGATTTCACTGTGCCGGAACGGAAGGTCCCCGCTTCGGTGACACCCAGGTGCAGGGGCTGCTCCAGCTGGGCAGACAGCTTGCGGTAGGCCTGAAGGGTCATGAAGACGTTGGAGGCCTTCACACTGACCTTGAAGTCCTGAAAATCATAGCGGTCGAGAATGTCCGCATGGCGCATGGCGGATTCCACCAGGGCGTCGGACGTGGGCTCGCCGTATTTACGCTGTAATTCTTTTTCCAGGGAGCCGGCGTTCACGCCGATACGGATTGGTAATCCCTTGTCCTTGGCGCACTGAATCACTGCCTTGATACGGTCTTCGCGGCCAATATTGCCGGGGTTGATACGCAGGCAATCCACACCCTGCTCAGCCACCGCCAAGGCAATCTTGTAGTCGTAATGGATATCCGCCACCAACGGCACATCCACCTGCTTGCGAATTTTGCCAAAGGCTTCCGCGGCATCCATGGACGGCACCGACACCCGCACGATATCCACACCGGCATCCTGTAAACGGCGGATCTGGCCAACGGTGGCGTCCACATCACAGGTTTCGGTATT
>NZ_LWFX01000917.1:0-3141 GCF_001635175.1 Alcanivorax sp. HI0083
GGACATGACTCGCGATGAGGAATCACCCTTTTTACCCCATAAACCCCTGAGAAGCTTTCAATCCTTGATTCCGGGAAAGGGAGACCTGCATTGGGCGTGACAGCAAGAGCAAAACGCTCATCCATGTTTTTCCCCAACTGAGAATAGAAAGCCACCACTTCCCCTGTATCGTCATCAATAGACGCAAATCGCTCGAGCAGAAATTCCTCAGAATGCTGACTTTTCTCTCCATACTCTTGTTCAGCACTTTCCCGCTCAAGATGAATGAAAACATGCCCATACATGGCTCGCATTAATCGACTATTAATGATATCGGTCTGCTGGTAAGCGAAATAGGGAATCTCAACGGAATCCCCGTACCGGTCATAGGAAAGGAAATCCGTTTCTTCAAAAAATTCGCCGGAACCTATGCCGGAACCAGGGAAGCCACGTTGACGAAACCCCGTGTTGATCGACCCTAACGTTAAATCATAATCACAACCTTCCAAACGATAGGATCGCACGTCATATAGCGCCCCGGAGAATGGCGACTCAAGGTCTTCCAGCGTGTAGCTTTCGGACACATAGCCTCCTTCCTGCAAGCAGGTAAAACCATGATGACTGGCCACATCAACACCATTACCCATCTGGATATTTGCATGACCTTCTATCGTGCTCAGGGAGCCTGTGTGATAGAAACCGCCACCAAACAACAACACCGCATCTTCTTCAGACGTTAACGTCGCAGCTGGCAGGGGTTCTAATGGCGCTCTGAATATTGCAGGTTCAGGATAGGCTTGGGCTACCTGATCGCTGTCACTGCCACCGCCTCCGCAACCGGCAAGAAAGGCACTCCCCAAAAGCATTACTTTCAATCGCATTAATCTTTTATCCATGAAGTTATTTGGCCATTCGATATCACAGAAGTCCGCATCCTCTTCTTATTCGCAGGCCGCATCAAATTCATCCATCACCTGCATCATGTCCTTGTCCATGCCAATCCACCCGACAACATACTCACCCCCTTGCGCGACGACCTCATGGCGTAACTCGCGACGCTCGAGGATCCCGACAAGAATGTCTTTCTCGTCTTCTGAAAGTGTTATTTTGGCAAGCCCCGTTTCGCCTTTTGAAAGGTCCGGCTCCAGCGTCAGCACTTCGGCTGGGCGACCGTTGACTACCGATGCACCATCAAACCCTCTCAGAACGGCCTCCACAGAAATGCTTCCGGCACCACTTGCGCCATCACGAATGATGCTAAGGCCTCGCTGTTGCGGCGGATTGCCGGAGAACAGCACTACCGCACCGTCACCCAGATGACGGCGTTCATCGCCAATCACGTTGAGAAATTCCTGCTGACTTTCCGGAAGGTAGACATCTCCCTCCTGGTACGGCGGGCTATCGCTTCCGAGGCGGCTTTTGCGATGCGTCACCACAGGGGTGACTTTGCCTTGCTCATCAATGTCATACCGGATGATCAGCAAGGCGGTCGCCTGATGTAGCTGATCTTCATCGGAAAGCCGATTGAACGCCTCCCAGGAGGAAGCTTCGACTTCGATCATGCCTTCTTGCCCACCCATCGCAGCCTGTTCATCGGTATCCGGGCCACAGGCACACAGGATGAGAGACAGACCACACGCCAGGCCAGCACACAACAATGCTTTCACAGAAAATCCTTTTCTTGTTTTTAGTCCTTGGCCCCTGCCGGGATGAGAGGCCCAATCTAGCCATTGCGCAAAGAATTGCAAATTAGCCCGTATCCCGCCACGCCCCCGGCGACACCCCCACCCACTGTTTAAATGCCCGGTTGAACGAACTTTGCTCGGCAAAGCCCAGCAGCATGGTGATTTCGAAAAGCGATAGCGACGGGTCGCGCAGGTAGCTTTGTGCCAGTTCCTGGCGGGTACGATCCNGCAAGCCCTGAAAGGTCTGGCCGCTTTGTGTGAGACGGCGTTGCAGGGTACGAACGGAGATGGCCATTTCGTTGGCCACGTCTTTCAGGGATACCCGCGCATCGGGCAACAGGCGCAGAAACACCTGCTGCACCTGAAAGGCGAAGGGATCATTGCCCGGCAAAGCGTTGGACAAGGCCACAGACTGGCGATCAAGAATCTGGCGCAGGGCCGGGTTGGCGGTGGGCAGGGGGATGCTGAGGTAATCCGCCGGGAAGCGCACCGCCACATAGGGCGCGCCAAAGCTCACCGGGCAGCCAAAGAAGGCCTCGTAGATGGCTGGGTTTTCCGGGGCGGGTGAGGAGAAGGTCACCTCTGCGGGATTGGGGGCGTCCGGGACGATCTTGCGCAGGAAGCTGATCAGCGCCGAGATGGCGGTTTCATCCACCAACAGACCCAAGCTGAGACCACCGAACAGGGGCCAGCCGATTTCGGCCTGATTGCCGCGGATCACCACTTCCGCCATGCGGATCCCGTAGAACAGGGATTCGAAACGCTGGTAGGCATACAGGGCCTGGCCCAGGTTATCGCTGGCCTGCACCAGATACCCCAGCACCCCCACATGATCCGGGCTGATGCAGGCGCCGATCTCCAGACCACGCCCGTCACCGGGGTGCACGGCATACGCCCGCCGCAGCAGGTCCAGCCACTGGATCAGGGGGACCTGCTCACCTGGGCCCAGCCGGGACACCGCCGCCCGCAGGGTCGGGGCATGAAGTTGCTGCTGATCCAGCCAGTCCAGCAGCACGCGCACGTAGGAGCCATTGACGCGGATGGCGGTGGGATCGGGATAAGGGTTCGTCATGGCATGATTGGATAACAGCTTGGCATGATCCGTCAATCCCACTGGGCCGGCATTTTCTAGCATGGCCCCATCAAAGACGCGTTTTATTAGCGCCCGCCCCATGACCTGAGGGAGCCCATCCATGAATCTGATCGACTTTGCTGTTACCACCTACCAGAACGCGGACATCAAGGAGCTGCTGCTGGTAGCCATGATGCCGCTGTTCGGCCTGACTATCGTTCTCGAGGCCTGGCGCTTTCGTGGCACCGGTATCTATAGCCTCAAGGATTCCGCTGCCAGCATGACGCTGGGCGCCAGCTATGTGCTGCTGGAGGTGGTGGTGAATGCCTTGTTCGTGTTCGCCATTCTGGACTGGGTGTACAGCTACCGGCTGATGGACATTGCCATCACCCCGTGGACCTTTGC
>NZ_LWFX01000918.1:0-6238 GCF_001635175.1 Alcanivorax sp. HI0083
TGTCTCTGAGTGTGGCGGCCAATGTGCACGCTGGTGTTTCCAGCCAGGAAGCGGCGAAGCTGGGTACATCCCTGACGCCTTTCGGTGCACAGATTAAAGGCAACGGCAAAGCTACCTCTACAGGTCTGGGTATCCCGGATTACACCGGCGGCATCCAGCGCAAGGATATTCCCAAGACTTATACCCGTCCGGGCCAGCATCACCCGGACCCGTACAAATCTGACAAAATCGCCTTCACCATTAACGCCCAGAACGTGTCCCAGTATGCGGATAAGGTGCCGGACGGTGTGCAGGCCATGCTGAAAACCTACCCGGATACCTTCAAGCTGAATGTGTACCCGAGCCACCGCTCTACGTCTGCGCCACAATGGGTGTACGACAACACCAAAAGCAACGCCACCAAGGCCAAGCTGGGTGAAACCGGCGTGGACAATGCTTTCGGCGGCATTCCGTTCCCGATTCTGAGCGGTACTAACGAGCAGAAAGCCAAGCAGGCAATCTGGAATCACATTTTGCGCTGGCGTGGTCTGTACGTGGTGCGTCGTGCGTCAGAAGTGGCTGTTCAGCGTAGCGGTGCCTACTCGCTGATTACCTCACAGCAGGAAGTGTATTTCCGTTATTACGATCCGAAGTACAACTTTGACTCCCTGGATAACATCATTTTCTACTACCTGTCCTTCACCAAAGCGCCGGCACGTCTGGCTGGCGGTGCGGTACTGGTACACGAAATGCTGGACCAACAAAAAATGCCGCGCCAAGCTTGGGGCTACAATGCCGGCCAGCGTCGCGTGCGTCGTGCACCTAACCTGGCTTACGACACGCCGATTGCGGCGGCCGATGGCCTGCGTACGGCAGACGACACCGATATGTATAACGGTGCGCCGGACAAGTACAACTGGAAGCTGGTTAGCGAGAAACCAGTGGAAATGTTCATCCCGTACAACAACTACAAGCTGGATAGCCCGGATGTGAAGTACGAGACCTTGCTGCAGCCAGGGCACGTCAATGCGGATTACCAGCGTTGGGAACTGCATCGCGTCTGGGTGGTGGAAGCAAACCTGAAAGAAGGTGAGCGACACATCTACCAGAAGCGTCGTTTCTATATTGATGCAGATTCCTGGCAGATTGCCGCCATCGACCAGTACGACCGTCGTGGCGAGCTGTGGCGCGTGAGCCTGGCTTACATCAAGAACTACTACGAAGTGCCGACCCAGTGGACGGCTCTGGATACCTTCCACGACCTGCGTGCTCAGCGTTACCACGTGCAGTTCCTGGATAACGAAGAGTCTTCCATCCTGGATTACAGCCAGCCGGTACCGGGCGATCGTTATTTCCACCCGGCAGCGCTACGTCGCCGCGGTCGTTAATTATAAAAAATGCCGGCTCAATGAAGCCGGCAAGGCAAAACGACCGGGACGCCACCCATGGCCCCCGGTCGTTTTGTGCTCGGCCCTGGAACGGGGCCCTCGGGAAGAGTAAGGGACAATGAAAAAAACAGTGTTAATGGCTCTGTCGGCCATGCTGTCTGCGCCTCTGCAGGCAGATTTCGTTTCGAATGATGCTCCACTGGTCACGGCTAACAATTATCTGGATATCGCTTATGCGGATAGCCGGGTCGTTGCTGTGGGTGACCGGGGTAAAATTCTCTATTCCGATGATCAAGGCGATCACTGGAAGCAGGCGGTAACGCCATCTGAAGTACTGCTCACCTCGGTGTGTTTTGCTGATGCCCGCCATGGCTGGGCCGTTGGCCACGATGCGGTGGTACTGGGCAGTGATGATGGCGGTGAAACCTGGACCGTGCAGTACAGTGACCCCTTGGGTAGCGGCGAGGAGGATGCGGCGCCGGTTGAGGAGGAGCTGGATGACTACGCCATGGATGATCTCTATGGCGACCCCTATGGTGATGATGCCTACGGTGATGAAGGCGACGATCTCTATGGCGATAGTGCTGCCATGGCACCGGTAGATACCTCCGGTGCACCGTTGCTGGATGTGTTCTGTGATAGCCGTGATCGTGCCGTTGCTGTGGGAGGATATGGCTACTTCCTGCAAACCACCGATGGTGGTGAAACCTGGAATAAAGCTCTGGATCGTCTGGATAACCGTGATGGCTGGCATTTGTATGACTATGCCGCTGCCAAAGGTGGAAACGATCGTTACGTGGTGGGCGAAAAAGGCGTGATGTTCCACTCAGCTGATAAAGGCATGAGCTGGGAAAAACTGCAAAGCCCTTACAGCGGCACCCTGTTCGGGGTGACGGCGATCTCTGATTATAAAGCGCTCACTTACGGCCTGCAGGGCAATGTGTGGTTGACGGCCAATCGGGGTCGCAGTTGGGTGAAAATCCCCTCAAAGCTGAGCCGTGGTGTTAACGATGGCACGGTACTGGCGGATGGCACCGTGGTACTGGTCACTAACGCCGGTGGCATCCTTACCAGCCATGATGGCGGTCAATCTTTCTCCCTGCGGTTCTTGCCGGATCGCGATTCTATCTCCGCAGTTCTTCCCCGTGATGCAGGTGGCATTCTTGTCGCCGGGCAGGGTGGATTGCGCGTGATTGAAGACGTTAAATAAGGGGCTCAGCAATGTCAGGTCGTATTTCCAAAAGTATTGCCAGTGGGCTGTTTGCTGTTCGGCCCCTGATTCTGCTGGCCTTTATCGCAGCCACCGTGCTGTTGGGGTTCCAGGCTAGCAAGATCCAACTGAACACCGATATCCGCAAGATGGTTCCGCTGGATCATCCTTATATTCAGAACTTCCTCGAACACCAAAATGACTTGAGCTTGGGTAATGATGTCCGCGTGATTGTTGCGGAAACTCAAGGCGATGACATTTTCAACGAAGACTATGTCAATGCGTTGAAAGAAATCACTGACGAAGTGTTCGCGCTGGAAGGCGTTGATCCGAGCAAAATCCGTTCACTGTGGACCAGCAATGTACGCTGGAACGAAGTGACCGAACAGGGCTTTCAGGGCGGGGAAGTGATTCCTGCAGGCTACGATGGCTCGCAAGATTCGCTGGAACAACTGCGCACCAACGTGCTGCGTTCCGGGCAGGTGGGCCGTCTGGTCGCCGATAACTTCCAGTCCAGCGTAGTACACGCCTATTTGCTGGATGCGCTGGGCGATGACGGTGTCGATATTCCGGTTCTGTCCGCCCGGCTGGAAGAGATCCGCGGCAAGTATCAGGATAAATACCCGAACGTTCGCATTCACATTGTCGGCCTGGCAAAAAAAGCTGGTGACGTGATGGCGGCAGCGGAAGAAGTGGCCATGTTCTTCTTCTTCACCCTGGGGCTGATCGCGCTTCTGCTGTTAATCGATACCCGCTGCCTGCGCAGTGCACTGACCGTGACGGCCTGCTCCTTTGTGGCCGTTATCTGGCAGCTGGGCATTGTCAGCAGCCTGGGCTTCACCATCGATCCCTATTCCATGCTGGTGCCGTTCCTGGTGTTTGCCATTGCGGTATCCCACGGTGTTCAGATCGTTAACACCCTGGCCAACTACGCCGCAGAAGGGCGTAGCTCGCTGGATTCGGCACGCGCTACTTTCCAGGCGCTGTGTGTGCCGGGCATGGTGGCACTGGTGTCGGATGCCATCGGCTTCCTCACTCTCTACATGATTGATGTGGGGGTGATCCGTGAGCTGGCCATGGCGGCCAGTATTGGTGTGGCGGTGATCATTATTTCCAACCTGGTGGTGGTGCCGCTGGTACTGTCTTATCTGGGCGTGAGCGGAGCTTCCGTTCGCAAGATTCAGGCAGGGGAGAAGAAAGATCATCCGTTGGCAGGATTGTTTGCCCGCTTTACTCGCACCCCACTGGCCGCGCTGTCCATCGCTGTGGCTGTGGCGGGTTACGGTGCCGGTATTTATCTGAGCCAGGACCTGAAAATTGGTGATCTGGACAAAGGGGCGCCCGAATTGTGGCCGGACCCGTGTGAAGACATGGATTGCCCCCGTGGTTATGAGCCCAAACCTCGCTACCGCTACAACCATGACGTCAACTTCCTGGTATCCAATTACTCAGTGAGTGCGGACGTACTGGTGGTTATGGGCAAGACCCCGGTGGAATCCTGTAACACCTATGCGGCCATGCAAATCGTGGATGACCTGGCGTGGAACCTGCGCAATGTGGAAGGGGTGCAAGACGTGACGACCATCGCGTCTGCGACGAAGCTGATCTCGACCAACATGAATGAAGGGTCCATGAAGTGGGCGACCATTTCCCGGGACCAGTATGCGTTGAATAACGTCATGAGCTTCATGCCGGACAGCCTGTACAACCTGGATTGCTCGCTGACACCGGTTTATGTGTTCCTGGACGATCACAAGGCTGAAACGTTGGAGCGTGTTACCGGTGCAGTGGCTGACTTTGCCGAGGCTCGTAACAACAAGGATGTGATGGAGCTGAAGCTGGCCTCCGGTAACGCCGGCGTGGAAGCGGCCACCAACCAAACCATCGCCGCCAGCCAGTACCCGATGCTGGCTCTGGTTTATGCGGTGGTGTCGGTACTGATCCTGATCGCTTTCCGCTCTTTCCGTGCGGTGATTTGTATCATTGTACCGCTGGGGCTTACCTCCATTCTCTGTCAGGCACTGATGGCTCACCTGGGTATCGGCGTAAAAGTCGCGACTCTGCCGGTGATCGCTTTGGGTGTAGGTATCGGTGTGGATTACGGCATTTATATCTACAGCAAGCTGTCTGAATACCTGAAGCAGGGTATGGAACTGGAAGATGCCTACAAGCAGACCCTGAAAACCACAGGTAAAGCGGTGGCGTTCACCGGGATTACCCTGGCGGTGGGTGTTGTCTTCTGGGTCTTCAGTTCCATCAAGTTCCAGGCGGACATGGGCATCCTGCTGACCTTTATGTTCCTGTGGAACATGATCGGTGCCCTCTGGCTTCTGCCGGCTCTGGCTCGCTTCCTGCTCAAGCCGGACCCGGCCCGCGCCAAACTACGCAGTTAACTGGCGCGCTGATTTCGTTAGTTATGTTCAAGCCCGGCTCTGCCGGGCTTTTTTTGTGCCGCTTTGCGGCTGCAACACGGTTCACGCTGCAGGCAACATGCCCCGCGTAGCGGATGTTGGGAGGGGATAGCGCGTGGACCGGCTTTCCAATGGGTTCACCGTTCGCTTCACTGTCGGACACAAAACATCGAAGTCACCGGAGCCGTTGGCTATAATGCCGCCGATTACCACCGATCGGGCTCTTTCATGCTGTACTCCCTGGCACGACCTTTACTGTTCTCTCTCTCTGAAGAGCATTCTCACGAGCTGACGCTGGCATTGCTGCGCAAGCGAGCAGGCAAGCTGTGGCCGGGTGCGGTGCCGGCGGCACCGAAAGAAGTCATGGGCATCGAGTTTGCCAACCCGGTGGGGCTGGCTGCCGGGCTGGACAAGAACGGTGACTGTATCGATGGTCTGGCTGATCTGGGTTTTGGCTTTATTGAAGTGGGGACTGTCACGCCACGTCCGCAACTGGGTAATCCTCAGCCGCGCCTGTTCCGCCTTCCCCAGGCCCAGGCGCTGATCAACCGGATGGGGTTCAATAATCTTGGCGTGGAATACCTGGTAGGGGCGGTGAAACGTAGCCGCTATAAAGGAGTGCTGGGGATCAACATTGGCAAGAACAAGGATACCCCGGTGGAAGATGCGGTTCAGGACTACCTGATTTGCCAGCAGAAAGTGCATGCCTATGCCAGCTACCTGGTGGTCAATGTGTCCTCGCCCAATACGCCGGGTTTGCGCACCCTGCAGCTCTTCTTCGCTGTTATCCGGGGCAATCTTGATCACCAGCGGCACCCGGCGACGGTGCTCCTGGTCCAGGCGCGTCTGGGCTTCGCGCAACGTACCCAGCAGCTCATCCAGAGCCGCACCGTGCTGCAGGGTGCGCAAACCCGGCGTATTGGGCGAGGACACATTGACCACCAGGTAGCTGGCATAGGCATGCACTTTCTGCTGGCAAATCAGGTAGTCCTGAACCGCATCTTCCACCGGGGTATCCTTGTTCTTGCCAATGTTGATCCCCAGCACTCCTTTATAGCGGCTACGTTTCACCGCCCCTACCAGGTATTCCACGCCAAGATTATTGAACCCCATCCGGTTGATCAGCGCCTGGGCCTGGGGAAGGCGGAACAGGCGCTGATCAACCGGATGGGGTTCAATAATCTTGGCGTGGAATACCTGGTAGGGGCGGTGAAACGTAGCCGCTATAAAGGAGTGCTGGGGATCAACAT
>NZ_LWFX01000919.1:0-6249 GCF_001635175.1 Alcanivorax sp. HI0083
TCCGGGTTGGTACCGTTTTCGGCATTGCCATGAGCTGCTGGGTAATGGGCCTGGCCATGGGCGAACACGTGGGGGAAGGCGCCTTTCTGACCAGCCTGGGCGTGGTGCTGGTGCCAGTGCTAGGCCGGCTGATTTTTGCCGAACCGGTGCCTGGCAGTACCTGGCTCGCACTGCCAGTGGCTGCCGCAGGGCTGGCCCTGCTGTCTTTGGATCAGGAACTGCATCTGGAGGCCGGGCAGTTATTCTTTGTGGCCGCTGCCACCATTTTTGCGCTTTATTTCAATCTCAACACCCGCGCCGCCAACCCCCTCTCTACGCGGGGAACGAATGGTGAATCCATTGAACACCCTCGCGTCCCGGCCCTGGCGCTAACCACCATAGTGCTCGCCGTGGTGGGCGTACTGACCGGGGTGCTGTCTGCCATTTTTGAACCCTGGCAAAGTGTCGCGGCCAACGCCACACCACTACTGGTACTGTGGGTGGTGCTCAGTGCCACGGTAGGCACTGCCCTGCGTTTTCTGGTACAAACCTATGCGCAAAGCCTGTCACTGCACAGCCATGGCGTTGTCATTATGGTGTTGGAACCCATGTGGACGGCACTGATGGCCGCCGCTTGGTTCGGTGAACAGATGACACAGCTGCAACTGGCAGGCTGCGCGCTGATCTTTCTATCGCTTCTGGTCAATCGCTGGCGTGCTGTACGCAGCCTCCTCAAGATTTTCCTGACCCGGATTTTTGTTCCAACCCCCAAGTAAAAGGAGTTTCAATGGGTGGAGAAATAGCACAACTCATCACCATGGCGCTGCCAACCTTTCTGGTCGCCATTGCCGGCTTTGTACTGGCCGGCATTTTCATGCCAAAGGCACGGACTGCCGCCATTCTGGTGCTGATCGCCTCGCTACTCAGCCTGGTCCATATCGCCTATATGTGCCTGCAGCAATTCGTGCTGATCGAAATGCTGTATGACGACAGGATATCTGGCGATCTCTTCGGTCTGATTTCCAGCGGCATCTACAACGGGCTGTATCTGATCATCAGCGCATTGATGCTGGGTGCCGCCTTTACCGGTCGCCATCAACCTGTGACAAACGCCCCGCAAAACACCGCGATCAACACAAACGCAGCGCCGCACCGTGGCGGCCTGGTACTGACACTTGGCCTGTTGGGGGTACTGCTATTTGCCCCGGTCGGCATTGTCGCCTGGATCCTGGGCAACAAGGATTTGGCGGCCATGCGCCAGGGCAATATGGATAACAGCGGTGAAGGCATGACGCTGGCGGGCAAGGTGCTGGGCATTCTGGCCACGGTGATGTTCATCGTGGGCATCCTGGTGGTTATTGCTGCGGTTGTCATCGTCGCAACCAGCTATCGAGGCTTCTGATCCCCAGCCTCACGGCCCCGCTTCGCCACACTCGTGAAGCGGGGCCCATTGGCTGTCCGGCAAGCCCCTGACGACTTTGTACACTGCCGTGTGACCCAGTTCCTTCTCTCATTCGCCAGTTGGCGCACCATTTGAGCCCAATAACGCCAATAATAAAAAGACTGACATGATGACGGCACCGTTTTTACGCGCGGCTATCGCCAGCCTGCCCCTGACACTTCTACTGCTGCCCCTTGGCAGCATGGCAGACTCTGCCTGCCTGAGTGCGGCTCCCTACGCCGTTTCGTCATCCTCACTGACTATCAGCGGGGATGATGAACAGCTCCTGGACCTGCTCGGTCACCAGGCCACAGCAACACAAGCCCGCGCCCTGCTCACCTATAACCAGCATGCCAGCAGTATCAACAAACCGATTCTGGGTAATTATGCGCGCCTGCGGCTGGCCGCACTGGCGCTGAAAGACGGCGATACCGAGTTTGCCCGTCAACAACTCAGTGAAGTGGAGCAGAACAGTCCGGCGGCTGTGGATGCCGCCCTGTTGTTGGCAGAAAGCTATCGGCGCGATGGCGACAAGGAGCGGGCCAGAGCCTGGTTTATCCGTATTGCCGCGCGTTTTCCGGGCAACCCCCGGGCGGTATCCGGCCTGGTACTGGCTGGCGATGACTGGCGCAACCAGGGCGCCGATGCGCTGGCCCTGCCGGTGTACAACCTGGCGCTGACCAAGGCGGCGGAAAACCTGCAAGCCCTGAATCAACTCTCCAACGAGCCGGATCAGTTATACCGCACCCTGACCAATACCGTGGCCGGCAACAGCACCACAGTCATGGACCAGCTGGTTTTGGCCATGGTCCGTGATAACGATAGCGAAGTACTTACGGCCACCCGCCAGTTGATGGCCGCCCACCATCAACACAAATGTCTGGACCGCAGGGAAACCGATCTGCACAACGCCATCCAGCATGCCACCGCCAGAGACCTGACCAACGGGGCCTTTCGCACCGCAGCAAAGCGTGAAAAAACCGCCACCGAACAGGAAATTGCAGACTTGCAGCGCATCCTGCGAAACGCCCCGGATGCCGACGAACTGAAAGCACAGCTGGCCAACGCGAGGGAACGGCTGAAACGCCTGAATACCCGGCTCAACAAACTTGGCGGAACCGCACTGCCGCCGGCGCTCCAGCAACGCAAAGACCAGCTGGCACTGGAGAAACAGCAGGTGGAATCGAATCTGACTAACGCGCGGCGCCAGGTGCGCAAAGCGCTGCAAGCGCAGCTCCCGGAACTGGAAACGTTCTACCGGAACCTGGCGGGAGAAGCGCAACTGGGCAAAGCCCAGTTGCTGCAGAAGAAGTCCTGATGATGAAGGATGCCTAACACACCATAGCAACCATCACAGGCCCCCGCACAATCAACCCTTGTGGCTTTTCAACAAGGCATCCACCTTATCGATGTATTTCTGTTTGGCCTCGTCTGCCCCCAGGCCCTTCAGCTTGGCCCAGGCGTCATACTTGGCGCGCCCCACCATATCCAGCATTCCCGGACGCTTGCCGGCCACATCTCCGGCGCTTCCCTGCTTGAAATGCGCATACAAGAAAAGCAGGTCGTCATTGGACGGTTTGCTGTCGAGGGTTTTGACATCTTTCTGGGCTTGTTCAAATCGGGCAGTATCGGTCATGATGTTTCCTGTCGATGTGATCATTGTTGTATAAGGCACAAGCCTTAATTTCTGCAGGAAATAGTGCGCTGTGATCGCGGATGAATCAACATAAGCGCTACCAACAAAATCAAAACGAAGAATAATCAGGTTACGCCATGAGCGACGCAGGGCAATCCCGGGCCAGCCAGACCCTCGACCAACAGCAGGAAGGCATTCTTCGTAATGCCCTCAGTACCTTTCTGGTGCAATTCGATCGCGACCTGGAACGGCGGTATGGCGCACACGCACATCAACGCGCACGGGACCTGATCAATCGCTCCGTTTACCTTTTGATGGGGCTGTATTTGCTGGTCGTGCTGCCGGTCATTGTGCTGGTCAAAACGCCGGAAATGGCCGCCTGGCGAAGTTACGGCGTATACCCCATCGCTGCTGCCCTGATCGGGCTGTGGTGCTGTACCCGCCTGAGCTGGCTGCGCCCCCACGCCATTGGCATCATGTATCTGGCGTTGGGATTATCCCTATCCGGTACGGTCTTGGGCTCCATCCGCTTCAATGGCAGTTTCCCCGGGCAAATTTCCTCGTTTGAAACCATTTATCTGCTGATTATCGGCTTTTCGATTCTGCGGCTGCCGCCCCGGCAGACATTGGTCGCCTGCACCATTGCCGCAGTCGTGGCCTTCGCAATCAGCCTGCTCATGGGCCTGGCACTCCCGCTGCTGCTGGTGTCCCTGTCATTCGGTATCCCGCTGATCATTTGCACCCTGAACGGCTACATTCTGGATATCAGTGCCCGGCGCAATTTTGCCAACAACCTGTTGCTGGCCCATGAATCCGAGCAACTGAAACACTGGCGGGAACAGGCAGAAAAAGATACCCACCGGCAACAGCAGCTCAATACCTTTATGGAGCAAATCGCCGGCAACCTGACTCCCACACAATTACTGGAACGGGTGCTGGGATATCTGGTTCAGCAAGTGAACGCGCAGGTGGGCGCCGCCTACACACTGGAAGAAAACACCCTGGTGCGCCAAGCCGGCTGGGCTCTGAACGACGCAGCTCAAACCCGAAGCACCCTGCCCGCGGGCGAAGGGCTGCTCGGTGCTGCGCTTAACCAGCGGCTGCTGATGCAGCAACATCACGTACCCGAGAATTATCTGGATCTGGAAACCGGCCAGGGCAAACGGCCGCCGGGTGCGGTACTGTTGTGGCCCCTGATACAGGGAGACCACCCGCTGGGCATCATTGAGATCGCCAACACTCAGGGGTTTGATCAGGAACAGCAAACGTTGATCAGCGAGTTGCATCGCCCCCTGGCCTTCGCGCTGCAATCCGCGCAACGCCGCCAGCAGTTTCTGGACCAGACCGCCAGCGCCAACGCATAAACACTCTTCCCCGCTGCCTCAGTCAATGCCACGGGCGGCTTTGGCCGCTTTCAGTGGGGCGGACAGCAAGGCAGGCTTGCGCGGCACGATATCGGCCAGTGATGTCACCATCCGGGCCATGTCCGCATCCATATCCCCGGTGGGCAGAAAGCAATCGACAATGCGCACCTGCCGGCGCCGATAGCAAAAGCCCAACACCACAATCGGCACCGCCATCTGCTCGGCAATACGGTAAAACCCGGTTTTCCATCGCTTGGCGCCGGTACGTGTGCCCTCTGGTGCCAGGCCCAGCCAGAACGGCGTCTCGCGCATGACCGCAGTGGTCTGGTCCACCACATCCTCAGCGCTGTCCCGGTTCACCGGGATGCCCCCCAGCCAGTACATGAGCCGCCCCAGACGCCCTTCAAACAGGGTGTGTTTGCCCATGAAACGCACATGGACTCGCAAGGACTGGATGGCGCTGATGCCGATCACCCCGTCAATGTTTGAAGTGTGAGGAGCAACCGCCAGAACCACCCGGGACGTATTGGGCAAGCTGCCAACAATTCGCCATCCCATCGCCCCCAGAATCAGTCTGCCCAGACCCGCCAGCAGCCAGTGGCCGCGACGGGGCACCTGATCCCCCAGTGTTCGCGCTGTCAGCGGTGCCAGTTCCGATTTCATGCAAATACCGTAAATGTCTGTCGACTCAGTGCCACGGCTTGGCCAGCCGCGTCCCAGATCACAGCCTGGCTTTGTCCATAGCCATCACTGCACTGGTCAGTGTTTACCCGATATTGCCACAAAGTATCCGCCGGGCGAGACCCCGGATCATCCAGCAGCTCCATGGTCCAGGTCAGGGAACTGGCCGGTGCCGGGCCTTTGAGCAACGGCAGCACCGAAGGCGGCCAAGTATCCACCAGGGCAATCAGCGCCGCTGTGCTCATTGTTTCCGGGGGTACGGTGAAGCCCATGTAGCCCCCGAAATCCGGCGCTGCACTGCCACTAAACGGCGGCATACCCTCTGCGTAGCGGATATCAAAATGGGAAAGAAAGTCCGGCGTCAGCCCCTTGATGAACGGCAACGCAATGCTCTGTTCTGCCCCTTTCAAACCTGGCGCTGACGGCCCTTCCACCACCACTTTGGACTCCCGGCCCACGCCGAAACTGGCCAGCATCACCGCGACCACCTGCTCGCCCTGGCGCGCAGACACCATCGCCTGCATCACCGATTTCCCTTCCCGTAGCACCGTTGCGTCCAGAGCAACCTGCCCAGGCGATGCCGGCGCCACAAAAGACAGAGAAAAACTGCGCAAGAACCGCCCACTCGCCACTGTCTTTTGCAGATGATCAAACAGCACCGCGCCGACCAATCCACCAAACAGCGCACGGCCCTGCCCCCAGCCTTCAGGGAAGGTGGCACTGCCCTTGCCATCCACCGTGGCCAAAATTTCATCGAATGTCATGATCTCTCACTTTTTGCATGCCTGAAAATAGCGGCCCTTTATTTACCATCCTCATCAGATCGGTAAAAGTCATTATCCCGTCGCAAGGGCGCCATAACCAACAATCGTGTGCATAAAACAAGCGGAAAACGCGTTTTCCCCATGCGCTTGGCGCCCCTTGCCGGTAGCATAGGCGCCTCTTTTTCAGTTTCGCCAGTACGGAGATAAACGCATGACCTGGTTGAAATCCCGACGCCTGCAGTACCTGTTGGCCATCACTGCTCTCTTTTTCTCGCTGATGGTTGTTCTGCGCGCCGTGTTTTATTTCGGCTTTTCCCCTTTATCCGGTGATAGTGACATTGCCACCGACACCATTCTCACCGCCTGGGGCATTGGCCTTCGCTT
>NZ_LWFX01000920.1:0-21081 GCF_001635175.1 Alcanivorax sp. HI0083
AGCCTGGTGATGCGACCGGCTGAGCCGCTGGCCTTTGGTGAAAGTTATACCGCCGTGGTGGATGGCAGCGTGACGGATCTGGCTGGTAATGCAGTCAACCCGGTGAGTCAGAGTTTCGAGTTGGCGGCCCTTGTCGGTGATCTGCCGCCGCCCCGTGTGCTGACGACCTATCCAGGCTTCCCCTGTGCCAGTGACAAGGAGCACTGGGAAATCGAGTTCGGCAACCACGGTTTTTGTCAGGGTGGCAAAACCGAAGATGACCGTAACCCGGTTTCCCACCTGCCGGCAGACCGGGCTATCCGGATTAATTTCACCCGCGATATCGCTCCTGATTCCGTGGTCTTTGACAACAGCGCCGCCTGTGATGTGGGCAGCTTCCGGGTCGAGAAAGTGGAATTGAACCCGGCGACGGGTACGCCGATGCGTTATGACGATGGCGACAAGCGTAAATATCGCTGTGAAGCCGGCGTCACCGGTTCACTGGACGTGGGTACGCGCAGCCTGGTCTTTACCCCGGATGAGCCCTGGGAAGAAGGGGTGTATTACCGTTATGCCTTGCAGAGTGTGAATGCCACCAGCGGGCAATTACCGGATGATTGCACCTCCGGCGAAGCCATTTGCTCGACTGATGGCAAACGTTTGCAGACTGCCATGTTGCGTGCCCCCGCCGATGATATGGGCGGCCCGGATATAGAGAATCACTTTATCGGTGCGGCGCCCACGGCATCGGTGTTCCAGCCCCTGAAAAACCTGCCCACCGCTGACCTGAATGGCAATGGCCGTTTTGATAATGGTGAGCCGGGTTACGAGGGTGGCGAGCCGGGAGCCAACACTACCGCGTTGATCATTGATACCAGCAAGGGAGATGGTGGCAGTGAAGGGGGAGTGTCTGACCCTTCTCTGGTTTGTGATTTGCCGGAACAGTGCGGAATTCATGTGGTTGGGGGGCTTAACTCCGAAGTGATGGGCGCTGATGCGCAGCCCTATGATGACCCGTCGACGCCGGAGGTTGAAGCCTGGCCAGCCGTGAAGGTGTGGCTGTATCCAACGATGATTCAGGCGTCTTCGGTTACCCTGAAAGTGAAAATTCTGGGAATTGCGGAGAGTGATACACCCACTGAATCCCAGTTCATGCGTATGCGCTACAACTGCGTTGCCTGGCCTGAAGACGCGGATAATTTCTGTGGCAAGAAAAAACCGGATGGCAGCTTTGTCTATGATAGCTGGGAGCGTCAGGGGCTGATTCCCGGTCTGATCGTGCAAACCCCGAACGGGCCGGAGTTCCGTGCCGATGTGAGGCTCTATCTGGATGCCCCTTACATGCACATTTTGCTCGATGGTTCTCATAACCAGCATAGTTACCCGCTGACCATGAAATTGGCCGGGCCGGTGACCTTCTTGCCGGATGGACGAATGGTGATTGAACAATTGAACAGTAACGATATCGCAGTGGACGTAAACTTGTCCGTGCTGATCCTGAGCCCGAAAATCTACCTGAAGATTCCGGCGGGTGGCGTCAAGCTCCAGTACCTGGGCGAGCCCATCAAGCAATAACCGGTGTTTGTGTTTTTACAACCGGCCTTCGGGCCGGTTTTTTTATGCCTGCTGTGCAGGCGGGTTGGGCGCCGTAACGGGCCCGTTACCTTTCCTGCCCGGTAAAGGAGGCTTTCGTCTGCCGCTTCCCGTTACAGATCCATAACACTTCGCAGCATATCCCACCCCCGCGCGTACCTTTCTCAACCAATCCCAACCTTTTCTCAACGGCTCTAGCACGGGCGTTTTGTTTTACTTATTGCATATACACAGGGGGGAATAGCGAGAGGCTGCATAGCCTTCACGTGTTGTTCTCCCAGCGCCTGAGACGGTAAACCTTGGGCGAAAAACCGAATAACAAACGCCGGAGACGCGCTATGACAACCAAGAAACTGTCCCAATGGGGGGCGGCTGCAATCATTTCTACTGCATTATCGGCCCCTGCTTATGCTGCCATGGGCAATACAGCCAGCACCTATGGTTTGCTGCCTACGGATGTGGGGACCGCGCAAGCGCTTTCCATGTTCAACACCCAGGCGTCCGCGTTGTACTACAACCCGGCCTACCTGACCCAGGACCCTCGTGGTGAGCTGACCTTGGGGCTGCTGCACGGTGAGCAAGAGCTTCGGGCGGTGAGTCAGGGCAATCCCAGTGGCGGCGCCCCGGCGGTTATTCGTGACGGCGATGTGCTTAACGATACCGATTCCCAGCAGACCATCATCGCCCTGAAAACCGATCTCACCGATCTGACCCAGTTTGGGCATCCCATCTATTTCGCCATTATCGCCGGCGTGGAAAAATACGGTGAAGAAATGCTGGCTTTCAAATCCGAAAATTCCCGGGAAGGGCAGTTTTTCAACTACGGTCGCCAGCCATTGTTCCTGAATCTGGGTGGCGGCATCGAGCTGGCCAACGGGATTACCTCCGGGGCCTCTGCGCATATCTCCCTGCGCTCCGATGCCAAGTTGGTGGCCAGCGCAAATCTGGCCGGCGAAACCCAGTACGAAGAATTGAACGTGACCGCCAAGCCGGTGATTCGTCCGGTGCTGTCGCTCAACTTCGAATGGGATGAAGTGTTTTGCGGCAAGGAAGATTGCGGTATCTGGACCGGCCTGGAAACCGCCTTCGCGTTTCGTGGCCACACCGAAGCGCGCACCTCGGTGGAATCCAACCTGACCATCCCCGGTACCGTGATTGACCCGGGTATTACCGTACTCATCGACACCATCGATTCCTATCAGCCGGATATTTTCAGTGCCGGTATTCTTTATCACTTTAGTGACAACTTCCGCGCGGCGGTGACGGTTGAGCAACAGAACTGGAAAGACCTGGAAGATGAACTGGCCCGTGACACCGTGAAAGATCAGGCCTTTGCGACCTTCAAGGATATCGTGGTGCCCCGCGTGGGCGCAGAGTGGACGGTCAATGAGCACCTGATTCTGTCTGCGGGTGTGGCGTATCAGGAAAGCCCGCTGGAAAGTATTCAGACTCCGGACGTGAACTACCTGGATAGCGACAAGATTATTGCTGGCGTGGGTAGCTCCCTGATCATTCAAGATCCGCCGATTCTGGCCTACCCGCTGCGCCTGGACTTTGGTTACCAATTCCAGAAACTGGAAGAGCGTGATTTCGAGCTGACCACCACCCGCCCCGGTGTGGCCAACCCCTATGAAGTCGTGACAGCTGATGGCGATGTTCATGTGTTTTCCGGCTCCATCACGCTGAAGTTCTAACGGAGGTGCCCCATGAAAAATAACAAACTGGCTCTCACTGCACTGGCGGCCGCACTGGTCGCCGGTTGCGGCGGCAGCGACGATAGCGTGAGCTTCAATACCCCGACCTTTGACGCTCGCAATCTGCATTACACCTACCCGCTGGATAATCAGCAGCAGGTCGCGCCGCGTGCCATCATTGCCCTGCAGTTCAGCCATGAAGTGACGGCGGATGCCAGCAACTTCACCATGACGGGCCCGGATGATGAAGCGGTACCGTTTACCCTGGAATCCGTGGCCGATGGCCGAGGTGTGGTGCTGACACCGGACGATGTCCTGAAGCCGGCGTCGGACTACAAGGTGGTAATGAATGGCGTCACCGTGCTGGGTGAAACCACCACCTTCAAAGACGGCACCCTGAATTTCACCACCCGTGCGGCGCTGGAAGGTCCGATTGAGACCCAGAAGACCGCTGCCAGCTTTGAAGTGGAATCCATCTTCCCGGATGACGGGCAATTCAAGAGCATGGATTTCTCTTCGTTCCGTCTGCGCACCACCCATCCCATTGATTCTTCTTCCGTTGTCTACGGCGACACCATCAGCCTGATGAACAATGGCGAGGTTGTGCCCGCCTTGCTGCTGGTCGGTCGGACTACCATCACCGTGGATCCGCTGGAAGACATGACGCCTGGTGATACCTATGAGCTGAGTGTCAACGGTGTGAAGAGTCAGCTGGGCGAAGACATTGCCGACTATTCGCATTCCACTGTGCCCCAGGACACCACCTCGCCCACTACCGGTGAGCGTGCGGTGCTGGTGACCAATGTGCCGCCGGCGGATGATTCTCTGGGGTGTCTGGATGACGGCGTACGCTTGTCGGAACTGACCGGCCAGCCGATCAACTGTGTGCCGGTGATTGGCACCTTGCTGCAGGACAAGACGGTGTCCAAGCAGTCCGGTGACGTTTACGCCGAACTGGCTTTTGCGCCTAAGTTTCCCGACGTGACCCCGCTGCGGGTAAAGCGCGGCGGGATCCTGAAAGGGGATGCGCTGGAAGTCTTTATCGGCGGCGAAGTGCCGGTGGGATTCGACTCCGGTGAAGTGACCGTGGAAATCATCTCCGATGCCACCGGTTACCTGTTCCCCAACCCCAATGCGGAAAGTGACGACGCGCCCAAGCAGCTGCGGCTGTTTATGGACGTGGCCACGTCCACCGCCGATGCCCGTGCCAATGGCGCCTTTACCCAGAACCTGATGCACCTGGAACTGGTGGGCACCGGCCTGATTGAAGATGGCCAGCTCAACACCGATGCCATTACCATTGTGGAGCCGCGGGTACTGGGCGTGGATAACGCCTATGGTGTGCTCAGCTTCCGCATGGAGTCTTATCAAGATCAGGAGAACGCGCCTCTCAAGCCTTTCGATACGGTAAGTCCTTTTGTGCCTGTTCTCGACGGCGACAATGGCATGGAGCTGTCCTGGCAGCCCGGAAATGTGGCCGACCGCATGGAGCCTGGTGACCCCATCATCATCCATTTCAATGAAGTCCTGGAGAAGGAAACCATTGTTGCCGGTGAGAGCTTGATGCTCACCAAAGGTGGGGCGCAAGAACCGTTCAGCTGGAAGCTGGATGGCAGTGCCTTGATCATCACTCCGGATGCCCCGGTGGAATATGGTGTGGAGTACGTAATTACCACCACCCCGGATATTACGGATCTGGAAGGTAACCCCTTGCAGATGCTGGATACCCTGGAAGGGGATAACAGCCTGGACTTCAGCCTGCCGGAGTATGTGGTCAATGATCCGGACGATGTGCGCAGAGGCCCATTCGCAGCCACCGTCTACCCGGGCTTCCCCTGTGCCAGCAGTAATGCCAGCCAGGCCGAGATTGATGCCGGCACCCAAGGCGTGTGCATCTCCTCCAACGAGGAAAGTGCGCAAGTGGAAGTGGATGAACTGCCGATTGTGGATCTGCCCGCAAACCGCTCCATTCGTGTGCGTTTTTCCCAGAACATGGATCCGGCAACCATCCTCCTCGGCGATACCTTCCTGGTGCAAAAAGACGAAGGCGGCAGCTGGGTCGACGTGGAGGGTGAACTGGTGCTGGACCCACGCGCGCTGACGTTCACACCAGAGCAAGCCTGGGAAGAGGGTGCTCTGTACCGTTATGTGATGACATCCAATGGCGGTGGCACCGGTTGTGCGGGTATGTGTTCGGTGGATGGTCTGCCGCTGCAGACAGCGCTGTTGCTTGGGGCTGGCCAGAAAGAAGGGGGCCCGGACATGGAGATTCTGTTCCAAGGCGGGCCGGCGGCGACCACCGTGTTCCAGGAACTGGCCAACCTGCCCAGTGCCGATGTGAACAATAACTTCCAGATCGATTCCGGTGAGCCGGTTGTCAGCGGTGACGTGATTGACCCCGCCGACACGCCGGCCAATGCCACCATGATTCTGCCCCGCGATGGCGGCGGCACAGGTCTGGTGACCAGCGCCAATACCGGTTGTGGTTTTGAAGGGGCGCCGCCCTATGGCCCGGAAGACCAGAGCCAGTGTGACAGTAACCGGATCATGTATGTGACGGGCTTGCTGAACACCGAAATTCTGGACTTCGATGCCGAGCAACAAGGTGTGCCCGTGGTGATCTACCCGACCACTGTGGCACTGACCAATCTGGATGCCACGGCGGTGGTCGGGCTGGATCTGAATGTGACCGATGGGGGCAGTACCCTGGATGCGATCCCGGTACTGGGGCCGATCCTGACCGGCATCCTTGATGTCACCCTCAGCACCCTGGACGATGCGCTCAATGCGCTGGCCGGGGAATTCGGCGGCGATGGCGTGCTCAACAGCCTGCTGGAAGTGGTAGGCGATGTGGGCCTGGTGCCGATTGAGACCGCCACCGGCCCGAACATCATGCGTGTTCGCTACGAGCCCGAGGACCCCAATGACCCGAACAGTCCACGCACGGTCCCGCCGGTGGGCTACATCGTGGAAACGCCGGACGGCCCGGTGTTCCGGATCCAGTTTGACCTGCTGTTCGATGCCCCGGCCCTGAGCCTGCCGCTGGGTCTGGAGCACAACGTCAAAGGGCTGCCCATCGACAATGTGGATCTGGAAGGGCCGCTGGACTTCCTGCCTGATGGCCGCCTGTTCATTGGTCTGCAGAACCTGGAATCCAAGAACGTGGATCTGGAGATCAGTCTTGCTGGCCTGGAAGGCGGGCAGGTGAACCTGATCATTCCGCCGGGTGGCATCAACCTGAGCTACCAGAGCGCGTCTATCCAGTAATTCTGGCCGCGTTTCTGCCTTGCGCTGCGCCCCGCTTGTCGGGGCGTAGTTATTTCTGCCGCCGTTCGTCGACAATTCCCTCTAAGGCGCCTCAGATGGCACGGCCGTGCCCGAACTCGTCAGCGAATACCCTGTCTACCTCGTCACTGTTTAAAAGAATTTTACGGTTTGCCGTCGTGATTGACGCCAAATAGCGCTTTCTACCTATGTGAGTAACTGTTCACTTTTGCATAGGGTGGGCTCCCCCCGTCGCCTCCCTCGGCGACAAACAACGTAAAAGCAACAAGAAAACAGTGTAGGAGTACAACAAATGACTGTGTCTTTTTCGGGACGTGTCGCCGCCGTAGCCGGTGGTGTGTTGGTGCAATCTGTTGCCTTGGCGAGCATGGGTAATATCGGCACAACGTATGGCGTGTTGCCCTCGGATATTGCCTCCGCACAGGCGCTCAGCCTCTTCAATGATCAGGTGTCCGCCACTTACTACAACCCGGCGGCGCTGGCCAAAGACCCCCGTGGCGAACTGACCGCAGGCCTGATGCATGCCGAACATGAATTGCGCGCCAAAAGCCTGGGCGGTGCCGATGCGCCAATCCGTAACGGTGATGTGCTGCAGGACTCGCCCTCCCAGCATATGTTGTTGGGCATGAAAACCGACCTGACTTCACTCACCCAATACAACCACCCGATTTATTTTGGCCTGATGCTGGGGGTGGAAAAATACGGCGAGGAAATGCTGGCGTTTGATTCCTCCACGTCCCAGCAGGGCCAGTATTTTGAGTACGGTCGCCAGCCCCTGTTCCTGAACCTGGGTGGCGCTACCCAGCTGTGGCGAGGCATCGATGTGGGCGCCACGGCGCGGATTACCCTGCATGCCGCCGCAGATCTGTCCGCTACCACAGACCTGGCCGGCAACACCCAGTACGAAGAACTGGATGTCTCCGCCAAACCGTCCATTCGGCCGATTTTCGGTATCAACATGGACTGGGGCGAAACCTTCTGTGGTGAAGGCGATGATTGCTGGTTCAACGGTTTGGAAACCGCCTTTTCCTATCGTGGCTATTCCAACACCAAAACCGAAGTGAACGCCAACGCGGTGATTCCCGGGGTGATTCCCAACCCGGGCCTGATGCTCAACATCAACACCCTGGATTCCTACCAGCCGAACATTCTCGCCGGTGGTGTGCAGTACCAGTCAGGCCGCTGGCGTACCGGTGTGACTATCGAATGGCAGGAATGGTCTGCCCTGGAAGACGAATTCGATAATGACACCATCAAGGACCAGACCGTTAGCGGGCAACCTGGCCAGCTGGAATTCCAGGACGTGATTATCCCGCGCATCGGCACCCAGTTCCGGCTGAATGAGAATTTCTCATTCACCGGGGGGGTGGCTTACAGCGAATCACCACTGGAATCCAATGCGTCGGTGGATGTGAACTACCTGGATACGGATAAATGGATCATCGGCCTCGGCGTCACCGCGGAATACAAGAAAACCCGTATTCTCGCTTTCCCGGTCCGTTTTGATCTGGCCTACCAGCACCAGATCCTCGAAGACCGCACCTTCGACATTTACGACACCCAGTCCGCCGTCTACCCGCAGCCCAGCGAGCAGGTGGAAGCCAGCGGTGAGGTGAATGTGATCAGCGGCTCCATCACCCTGAAATTTTAAGCCCGGGAGGCAAACACAATGATGCGAACGAGCGTACTTTTCGCCACCGCACTGGTGCTGACCGCCTGCGGTGGTGGTGGCAGTGAACAGACCGTGGATTACAGCGGCCGCAACAGCGGGCAGGTGTTCTACAGCTACCCGGCGGACCAGCAAACCCAGATATCGGTGCATGCGCCACTGGTGGTGCAGTTTTCCGAGGCGCCGGGCCTGGTGCTGTCGGACATTACCCTTACCGGCCCGGACGGTGCCGTTGATGTGGACATGAGCGAAGCCGATCAGGGGCGCTCCGTGGTGATCACGCCGCGCGTGCCGTTGGCCTTCAACAGCGACTATACCCTGAGCCTGAACGGCATCGACCTGGACGGTTTCAGTGACGGCACCCTGAACTTCACCACCGGCTCCGCCGGCACGGGGCCGCAGGACCAGCAGCAGAACGCGGATGAGCTGGTGATCAGCCGGCAAATGCCGTCGGGTGGCGACGACCAGCCCTTCATGGACTTCTCCACCGTTCACCTGCAATTCTCGCAGCCACTGGATCGCACCACCGTGGATAACACCACGGTCAGCCTTAACGATGCCGGCGGCAACCCGGTGGCGGCCACCTTATTGGTGAGCGGCACACGACTGACCCTGGACCCGCAGGAGGATCTGGCCCCGGGCAGCGATTACACCCTGGAACTGGACGCCGCCCTGACCAGTAAAGCCGGCGTGGCCTACAGCGGGGAAAACAGCATCACCTTGACCCCGCAGGATTCCACCCCACGGGAAACCCTGGTGCTGGAAGCCATGGCCGCAGATCCTACCAAGGATTGTGGCGAGGACGGTGTCATGCTGTCGCCGCTCAGTGGCGAGCCGATCAACTGCGTGCCGCTGATTGCCAAACTGTTGGGTGACACCACCGTTTCCAAACTGTCCGGCAATGTGTTTGCCGAGCTGGGCTTCGTGCCCAATTACCCGGATGCCACGCCGCTGCGTATCAGCAAGGGCTCGCTGCTTAGCGGGGAGCCACTGGAAGTACTGATTGGCGGCCAGCTGCCGGCGGGGTTTGATTCCGGTGATGTCACTGTCAGCTTCCTGTCCGATGCCTCCGGCTATTTGTCGCCGGCACCGTACAGTGCGGCCCCGGAAGCGCCACGGCGGGTGCAGCTGACCCTGGATCTGGCCTTCTCCACGGCTGACTCCCGCGCCAACGGCGCCTTCACCCAGACGCTGTTGCAGGTCGAGTTGGTGGGGCGCGCCATTGTTGAAAACGGGCGCATGGTGATTGACGCTATCGGGGTGATTGAGCCGGAAGTGCTGGGCATCGAAACCGCCTACGGCGTGCTCAGCTTCCACATGGAATCCTACGCCGACCAGGTTAATGCACCGGAACCGGAGGTGGATATCACTGGCCCCAGCCTGCAAAGCTGGCAGCCCGGTGATTACGCCGACCGTTTCCGCCCTGGCGACCCGGTGGTGTTGAACTTCGATGAAACTCCGAACCAGGACACCATCATCCCGGGCACCACCGTGAGCCTCACCGAACAGGGGGCCCAGGTGCCCTTCCAGTGGCGTCTCGACGGTGCGTCCCTGGTGCTGACACCGGACGATCCGCTGGCCTTCGGCAGCGACTATCAGGTGGCGTTTACCGATGGCGTGCAGGACCTGAGCGGCAACCCGGCAAACCCGGAAACCCTCGATTTCACCATGGTGGATGCCACCACCAACAGCCCGCGCACGCCCTACACCACCACGGTGTACCCCGGATATGGCTGCGCCATTGATCCCGGCAGCGAAGACCTGGGCAACGGTATTCAGGGTGAGTGCGCCAGTGCCTACCAGGATCAGGCCGGTGATCTGCTGCCGGTGCCCACCATGCCCGCCAACCGTGCCATCGAAGTGCAGTTCTCCCGCAACATGGCGGCCGACAGCATGGTGCTGGGCAGCACCTGCGGACAAGGCAGTGTACGGGTAGAGAAAATCGACACCGCCGGCAACTGCCTGGAAGCGGTGCCCGCTCACCTGAGCATGGAGGCCCGCAAACTGACCATTACCCCGCAACAGCCCTGGGAAGACGGCACGCTTTACCGCTATGTGCTGGCGTCCCACGAGCAGGCCGGTTGTGCCGGTGAGGTGATTTGTTCGCAAGATGACATGCCGCTGCAGACCGCCCAGTTACTGGGGCCGGATGCGGACAAGGGTGGGCCGGATATGGCGATTGCCTTCACTGGCGCCGCGGCCACCGACAATGTGCTGCTGCCGCTGCGCAACCTGCCCAAGGCCGATGTGAATGCCAACTTCCTGCTCGACGACAGCGAAACCAAGGCCCAGGAAGTGCCACCGGGCAGCGGCCAGTATCCCACCCCGACCAATGCCGCCAAGCTGGCGGTGCTGGACACCGGCGGGATCGCCACGGCGGCAAATATTGGCTGCAATATCAACGACACCTGCCCGGCGGATAAATTCACCTATCTCAACGGCGGTATCAACGCGGATATTGTGGGCTGGAACGACGCTGAGCAGGCGGTAGAGGTAACGCTGTACCCGCCTGTGTTGATGACAACCAACACCGACGTCTACGCACAGATTGCCGGCCTGGTCAGCCCGAACGTGCCCACCGAGCCGTTGGTCATGCGTGCCCGTTATGCCGACGATGGCAGCGGCAATCGCACCCAGCCGCTAACCGGCTGGATCCGCTATGACGCCGCTGAAGACCAGCTGATGTTCGATACCACGCTGGACCTGTTGCTCGACGCCCCGGAAATGGAAGCGCCGTTGGGGCTGCCGTTCAACCTGCACAGCTACCCGCTGGATGATCTCCAGTTGTCCGGTCCGGTGGATTTCCTCCCCGATGGCCGTCTGGTCATTGGCTTGCTGAGCCTGGCGGAGCAGAACATCGACGTGCGTATTGGTGGGGCCCTGGCCACCATCGACCTGCAGATCCCGGCGGGTGGGGTGAACCTTACCTTCCAGAGCGGGTCCATCAAGAAACCGCAGTAACGCCACCGTCCCTGACGGTGATAGTCAAGCCGGCCTGCGGGCCGGCTTTTTTGTGGATACGGATTCCCGGCCCAGCCTATGCCGCCCGGCCCCGTGTCGATATAATTCCCCACTCACTCGTTCCATGGTGCTTTTTATGGCTCACCGCACAGCTTTATACGACGCCCATCTCGCTGCTGGCGGCAAGATGGTGGACTTCGGCGGCTGGGATATGCCGATCAATTATGGCTCCCAGATCGAAGAGCATCACGCCGTGCGTCAAAATGCCGGCGTGTTCGATGTCTCCCACATGACCGTGGTGGATATTGCCGGCGCCGGTGCCCGTGATTACCTGCGCCAGCTGCTGGCCAACGACGTGGACCGCATTGATCCGGGCCGCGCCCTGTACACCGGCATGCTTAACGACAATGGCGGCGTGATCGACGACCTTATCGTCTATAAACAGGACAATGGCTACCGACTGGTGGTAAATTGCGCGACCCGTGAGACCGACCTGGACTGGATGGAAAAGCAGGCCGGCGGTTTTGCCGTGGATATTCACGAGCGCCCGGAACTGGCCATGCTGGCGATTCAGGGGCCGAAGGCCCGCGAGATCCTTGCCGGCCTGCTCAGCGGCGCCCGTGCCGAGGCGGTCAGCAGCCTGAAAATTTTTGCCTTCGCGCAGGACGGTGACTGGATGATCGCCCGCACCGGCTACACCGGCGAAGACGGCGTGGAAATCATGCTGCCCAACGCGGATGCCGTGACCCTGTGGGGCCAGTTGCTGGCCGCCGGCGTTGCCCCCATCGGCCTGGGTGCCCGTGACACCCTGCGCCTGGAAGCGGGGTTGAACCTTTACGGCAACGACATGGACAACACCATCACGCCGTGGGAAGCCAACATGGGCTGGACGGTGATGCTCAACGACCGCGAATTCATCGGTCGCCAGCCACTGCTCAACCAGCAGGAAAACGGCCACGCCGAGCAGGTGGGCCTGATCCTGGAAGGCAAGGGCGTGTTGCGCGCCCACCAGAAAGTACTGATGCCCAATGGCGAAGAAGGGGAAATCACCAGCGGTACCTTCTCGCCCACACTGGGCAAATCCATCGCCCTGGCGCGGTTGCCGGCAGGGGCGACCGGCAAGGTGGATGTGGAGATCCGCAACAAGCGCCAGGTCGCCCAGGTGGTCAAGCCGCCGTTCGTGCGTAATGGCGAGGTCGTGTACAAAGAGCTGTAAGTTCCACAACGGTAATCGAAACCTGCTGTAGGAGCTTGCTTGTAAGCGAACCTGCTCGCGGTACCCTCGGGGGAATTCGCTTGCAAGCAAGCTCCTGCGAAAACACATTTACTATTTCAGCGTGCATGCGTGAAGCGTGTCGCGTGCAAGCGACTCTTAACAGGAGAAAACAATGAGCGAGATTCCAGCCGAGCTGCGTTATGCCGCCAGCCACGAATGGGCCAAGGTAGAAGACGGTGTTGCCACCGTTGGTATCAGTGACCACGCTCAGGATGCCATGGGCGATCTGGTCTATGTGGAACTGCCGGAAGTGGGCCAGGTGGTAGCCGCCGGTGATGAAACCGGTGTGGTGGAATCCGTGAAAGCGGCCTCCGACATTTACAGCCCGGTGTCCGGTGAAATCGTTGAGATCAACGAAGCACTGGAAGATGAGCCGGAACTGGTCAACAACGTTCCCTATGAAGGCGGCTGGTTGTTCAAAGTGCAGCTGACCGACGAAGGCGAGCTGGACAACCTGCTCACCGCCGACCAGTACCAGGCGCAGATCGATAGCGAATAACGGCGTAGCCGTTTTCGCAGCCGGATGCCAGACGCCGGACGCACGACGCTTTGGGTTCTCGCTTAGCGTCAGGCGTTCGGCGTCAAGCGTCAGGCCGGTGTCAGAATACCGTGGCCTGACAGCCAACACCCAAACCATCAGGTAGCCCCAATGCCCTACATCCCCCATACCCCCGATGACGTTCGTGCCATGCTCGTCGCCATTGGCGCCGACAGCATCGAAGATTTGTTCGATGAGATTCCTGCGCACCTGAAAGCCGCTGGCAAGCTGGATGCCTTGCCTGAAGGCCTGAGCGAAATGGAAGTGACCCGCCTGATGAGCGAGCGCGCCGCCCAGGACGCTGGCGCGGTGAGCTTTATCGGGGCCGGTGCCTACCAGCACCACATTCCGGCGGCGGTATGGGAGATTGCGACTCGCGGTGAGTTCTACACGGCTTACACCCCGTACCAAGCAGAGGCCAGCCAGGGCACCCTGCAGGTGATCTACGAATTCCAGACTCTGATGACTCGCCTCACCGGCATGGACGTGAGCAACGCTTCCGTCTATGACGGCGCCTCCGGCCTGGCCGAAGCCGTGCTGATGAGCCTGCGTGCCAACCGCAAGAGCAAGTCCCGCAAGGTGCTGGTCCCCACCGCCTTGAACCCGCGCTACACCAGCGCCACCCGCGCCATCGTGGAAAACCAGGACGTGGCACTGGAGATGGTGGAATTCGATGCCGCCGGCGGCCAGACCCCACTGGAGATGCTCAAGCCCTATGAGGGTGAAGATTTTGCCGCACTGGTGATCAGCCAGCCCAACTTCTTTGGTTCGCTGGAAGACGTGGATGCGCTCACCGATTGGGCCCATGCCAACAAGATGCTGGTTATCGGTGTGGTGAACCCGACCTCTCTCGCGCTGCTGACGCCTCCCGGTGAATGGGGCACAGAAGGTGCGGATATCGTTGTGGGTGAAGGGCAGCCGCTGGGTGTGCCGTTGTCCTCCGGTGGCCCGTACTTCGGCTTCATGTGCTGCAAGCAAAAACACGTTCGGCAAATGCCGGGCCGTATCATCGGCCGCACCGTGGATATGGAAGGCAAGCAGGGTTTCACCCTGACATTGCAGGCCCGCGAACAACACATCCGCCGCTCCAAGGCCACCAGTAACATCTGTACCAACCAGGGCCTGGCCATGACGGCGGCGACCATTTATACCTCCCTGCTGGGGCCGGATGGCCTCGGCAATGTGGCGGCCCACTGCCATGCCAACACCCAGGCACTGGCCGACAAGCTCACCGCCATCGACGGTGTAGAGCGTGCCTTCACCGCGCCCACCTTCCACGAGGTGGTGCTGACTTTACCCAAGCCGGCGGATCAGGTGCTGGCGGCGCTGGCCGAGAAAGACGTGCTGGGCGGTGTGAGCCTGGCGAAAGACTACGACATGGCCAGCGCGATTTTGGTGAACGCCACCGAAGTGCACAGCGAAGGTGATCTGGATTTGTTTGCAGCGGCGCTGAAGGAGGTGCTGGCATGAGCGAGACACAACTGATTTTCCAACTGTCTCACCCGGGCCGTAGCGCCACTTCCCAAGCGCCCAAGGCGCTGGCGGAGGACAAGTTGTCCGCCATTCCTGCGCACCTGCGCCGCAAGGAAAAACCGGGGCTGCCGGAAGTGTCCGAGATGCAGGTGGTGCGCCACTACACCAACCTTTCAGCCAAGAACTTCGCCATCGACAAACAGTTCTATCCGCTGGGCTCGTGCACCATGAAGTACAATCCCCGTGGAGCCAACCGTGCCGCCATGCTGCCGGGCTTTTTGAACCGCCACCCGCTGGCGCCGGAAAGCCACAGCCAGGGTTTCCTCAGCTGCATGTTCGAACTGCAGAACTTCTTGAAAGAAGTCACCGGCATGAAGGGCGTATCCCTCGCCCCCATGGCCGGGGCCCAGGGTGAGTTTGCCGGCGTGGCCATGATCCGTGCCTACCACGATGCACGCGGCGACGATCAGCGTACTGAAATCCTGATCCCCAACGCCGCCCACGGCACTAACCCGGCCACCGCCGTCATGTGTGGCTACAAGGTCCGTGAAGTGCCGGTCGGCCCGGATGGCGACGTGGACCTGGAAGCGCTCAAGGCTGCCTGCGGTCCGCAGACCGCTGGCCTGATGATGACCAACCCGTCTACTTGTGGCGTGTTCGAACGGCAGATTGAAGACATCGCCAAAGCCGTCCACGAAGCCGGTGGACTGCTTTATTACGATGGCGCCAACCTGAATGCCATCCTCGGTAAAGTTCGTCCCGGTGACATGGGTTTCGACGTGATCCACATGAACCTGCACAAGACCTTCGCCACCCCCCATGGCGGCGGTGGTCCCGGTGCTGGCCCGGTGGGTGTCTCCGAGCGTCTGTTGCCTTACCTGCCCACCCCCATGGCCGGCCAGCGTGATGATGGCAGCTATCACTGGATCGACACCGACACTCTGGACACCAGCATCGGTCACCTCAGTGCCTTTATGGGTAACGCCGGGGTGCTGCTGCGTGCCTATTTCTACGCTCGTTCACTGGGCCGCGAAGGCATGATCCGCGTGGGCGAATTCTCCACCCTGGCCGCCAACTATCTGCTCAAGCGACTGGAAGCGGTGGGCTGCACCGCCGCCTACCCGGATCGTCGCGCCAGCCACGAGTTCATCCTCACTTTCGCAAAAGAAGCGAAAGAGCTGGGCGTCACCGCCATGGATATCGCCAAGCGCCTGCTGGACTACAACCAGCACGCACCCACCACCTACTTCCCGCTGCTGGTGCCGGAGTGCTTCCTTATCGAGCCCACCGAAACCGAAAGCAAGGAAGCGCTGGACGAATTCGTGGAGGCCATGGCCGCCATCCTGGAAGAAGCGCGCAACGAACCGGATAGGGTGAAAGAAGCACCCTTCACCCAGCCGGTGCGTCGCCTGGATGATGTGAAGGCGGCAAGGGAACTGGACCTGACCTGGAGCGAATAAGAGACGCAGCACGCAACACGCAACATGTCTGAAGCGATTAAAACCCGGCGAAAGCCGGGTTTTTTTATGCGTGAAGAGCGGTCGGACGTCTGAAGTCGGGAGTCGGAAGTATAAAACACAAAGCGGATCGCCTCAGCCCCGCCCAAGCGGGCTCATGACGCCAGCGAAGCCTTGGCCGAGCACGTGGGTATAAATCTGGGTGGTATTTAGATCACTATGGCCAAGCAACTCCTGGACCGTGCGAATATCGGTACCGTTGAGCAACAACTGTGTGGCAAAAGAGTGGCGGAAGGTATGGGAGGTCGCAGGCTTGTTGATCCCCGTATCACGAACGGCTTGGCGAACCGCCTTTTGAACAGCAGATACATGGATGTGATGACGTACCCAATTTCCCTCTCTGTCCTGACAAACGTTTGAGGATGGAAATATCCAGTGCCACTGAGAGGAAATATTGGCAAACGGGTATTTGCGCGACAGGGCAGCAGGCATGGAAACTGGTGTTCTTTTCTGGGCCGGTGTTTTATTAATTCTGCTTGTTGTTGCTTTGATAATCCTGTTCAAAACAGGAGATAGGGGGTCAGGCAGCAGCGTTGTGCGATCCTTTCCTCCCTTGCCGTCCCGGACAGTGATTGTCTTGTTGCTGAAATCAATGTCCTTAATGCGCAGCCGGGCAACTTCTGTCACGCGCATGCCGGAGCCGTAGATCAGAGAAATAATCAATCGGTGGGGGGGCGGCAAGAGTTCAATTACGGATAAAGCTTCAGAATGGGACAACACTACCGGGAGTTTGGCGGGGCGCTTGGCGCGACTGATGTTCTCCACCTCTCCCAGAGGCTGATGAATCACATGTCGATACAGGAAAACCAGAGCATTTAGCGCCTGATTTTGAGTGGCAGCAGCCACATTTCGGCTTGTTGCAAGCCAGGTTAGGAAGAGAGATACCTCTCGTTCGGCCATCTCGGCAGGATGGCGTAACTTGTGAAAGCGTATGAAATAGCGAATCCAGTACCAGTAGGTTTTCTCGGTACGATGACTGTAATGGCGCACCCTGATCGCCTCGCGAAACTGCTCACGAAGCCTGGGGCGGCCTGCACGCTCCTTGTGCATGGGCTGACTCCTGTAACTTAGCTGTACATATGGACAGCATTATTGAGTTAGAGAAATGAAGAAGTCAACATATTGAATAATGCGCTGGGAGGCTGGTTTGTAACTTGCTGACTTTTCTGGTTTTATCTTTCAATATGCAAATTGATAAACCGTGATATGAAGCCGGCGCGTTCATTGGATATTCGAGCCGGCTTCCTAATACCTGTTATATGCTCGCAGAGGGTAAACCTCAAACCTCGAGGAATTTAATTTGGAGATGATAATTACAATTGCGGGTACTGTGCTGACTGCTATCGGCACTGGTGTCACAGTTTGGCAGGCGTCGAAAGTTAAATCCTATAGGGATCAGATCGCTTTTGACCTCAGAAAGCTCCACTTGTCGGAAGTCGCGGAGTTGTTAAAGAGGGCGCAAGATGAAGGACGAAAACTTCTCTCTCAAGTGCAGCAGTTGAATCGTGGAAAAAGCATATTGACCATAACTGATGCGATTCAGTCATATATTGATAAGGCCGTAAATTTAATTCACTTAAACGGCCCGGACTCAGATCTAAGAACCCAAATCTTACAGTCTCAACAAAAATTACGACAGTTCCAGAACACTGAGGATGAGAACGAAAAGCGGCAGTGTGTGTCTGACATGCACACAATAATTCAAGACTCGATATCAATGTGTAGTGAGAGAGTGAATAGTTTGGAGTACGGAGACGAAAATGACTGACCTTGAAAGTGAGCTCAACAAAATCAAATTTCACATCAACCTAATTGGGGAAACGTTGGATTCTCGTGAAAATCCTATACCTAGCCTCGTGATTCATATGAACTGGGATGAATCTGACTTAGATTCAGCGCACGATATTTTTGAAAAATATGACAGCATGGTCGAGGCGGAGGAAGAGGTAAATTGGCAAGCTTTTGAAATGGAATTGAGAGATAGGTTTGGCATTGGGTATCAAACTGTAAAGAGCATAGTCTTGGCGTTTTTCCGAAACCACCAATGGACTGAGGTGTGTACTCTTTATGCTAAAGCTTACGAGTGTATGGAGTTTCATGAAATCACACGCCACAAAGATTAATGTCGCATATAACAATCGCAGGCAGCGCGACCCATTTTTCGCTGCGCTTCAAATGGTCGCCTGCTCCGGGCGTTAGGAGGGTATATGTATTTTGTGCTTCGAGTTATTCGAGGGTTTTGTGGTTTTGTATTTGCTTTGCAGGCTCTACATGTAGTCCAGTCGATAGTGTGGTTGCTTTCAAATGGAACCTCTGGTGTGGATATCGGGAAGTTCATGGCCCTTCTTTTGATTAAAGTTATTGTCCTCGCTATTTCCGGTGCTCTGTTCTTTGGTCTGCGGTGGCTGATTAATCGACTCCATTCAAAAATGAAGGGGTGTCCCCATCCATCATTAGCGGAGAAACGGTGGGCGTTATAGCTCCTAACAAGCGGTGGCAGGCGGATCAAATTTCCGCTCCTTCCTCGCTCCAATTTGCCCGCTGCACCGGGCGTTATGCACATAAAATTTGGAGTCACGGATGAGTTCTAGTCATATTTTTTGGCCTGTTCTGGCACAGGTCTTTCTGACCTTAGTGATGTTTATCATTCTTGGGGCAAGGAAAGCGGGCGCGGTGAAAGCCGGCAAGGTCAATCGACAACAAGCGGCTCTCGACAACCGAGTGTGGCCGGAAAATGTCGTCAAAGTTTCCAACAACATTGCCAATCAGTTTGAGATTCCGGTTCTTTTCTACGTTCTCTGTTTCGTTCTATATAGTATCAACGCTGCCGGATCTGTCGCAGTATTTCTGGCGTGGCTCTTCGTCGTGAGCAGGTACGCCCACGCATACGTGCATGTGACTTCAAACTATATACCAGTGAGGCTGCCACTCTTCATGACCGGAGCCTTGGTCTTGCTGGCTATGCTGGCTGTATCGGCCTGGAATTTGGCCGCATGACGCATGCTTGCATAACAAGTGCAGGCACGGCGACGCCTACTACATTGCGCCTTCGGCTCCATTCCGTAGGCGCGCATGCTGCAAGCGCTATGATCAATTAAAAATCAATGAAAGTGCCAAGAAAAAATAAACACTGGTTAGAAGAAATTACCGTTGCCATGGAAAATAATAGCTATGGCGGCGTGGTTGAAAAGCAATCTACAGAAACTTCTGAGGTGCTTAAGATTGCAATTTGTGCCACAAAAGATGCAGCAAAAAATCGAGGTATATCAAAAGCGTCGGTTATAGAAAATGTCATTTCAGAGATTGAAGAAATCGTCAGAGATGACATGAATCGGGATATGGAGCCGGAAGGCGTTTCTTTAGAGGTTCAGTATTTTCTTTCTTACTTAGACGCAAGTGTACTTTTCGGTGTGATCTCAGAGCGTAAGGCTGAGGAAATCATGAACCACTATACGGAGTCTTGAGGTCCATCAGCCTAACAAGCAGTGGCCAGCGCTACGCACCTTTTGTGTTACTCGCTGGCGCTCAAACATTAACACAAAATGCGCTCCGGGCTGGCTGCGCCGGCACTGGACGTTATGCCCTAAAGCAAATGCCCCTCAGGCAACATGCGTTTGTGTAGGATGCGGATAATTTCAACAATTCCCTCGGTGGCTAGACGATAAAATATGATGTGGCTCCCCTGAGGGTACTGTCGGTAGCCCGGACTTATCTCATCGCAAGCTTGCCCCAAGTTCGGATTATCGGCCAGAAGGTGGAAGCATTGGTCGAACTGGAGAAGATAGTGGTTTCGTTGATCCCGGCCCCATTCACGCTCCGTGTATAGGGCAATAGATTTGAGGTCAGCTTTGGCCTTCCTGGAAAGCCTGAAACTTGGCATCAGCGCCCTTCATTGTCCAGTTCACGAATAAACGAGTCATAGGAGTAGTCTTCGAAACCACTGTCCTCGCCTTCCTTGAGCAGTTTACGAAGTGTAGTCAGGCGGGTTTCAGACTCTTCAAGCAGGCGTAATGCGGCACGAACGACCTCGCTGGTTGAGCTGTATCGGCCATTTTTGAGCTGTTCTGCAATGAACGCATCAAAATGTTGGCCTAAAGTGATGCTGGTATTCTTTTGCATGATGCCACCTCGGTAGTACCAATAATTGGTATATTTTGGTCCAAGCGACATAGCAATGCAATCCACGCGACAAGCGCGTGAGCGCGTAGCGTTATGCCTGCAAGTAAACCCAAGAAAGGAATCACCGGTGTTCAAAGTAAAAGCAACCCAGCATGTGCTGGCAGTCAGGGATCTCGAAATCACGGAAAACTACTTTCTGGACAAGCTTGGATTTTCCGTCCGTTTTCGTGTGGACGGCTGGTCTTTTCTTAGCCTGGGCGGTTTTCATGTAATGGTAGGCCATTGCCCGGACGAAATGTCTGCCGGTGATACCAACGAGCATTCGTATTTCGCCTATGTGAATTGTGAGAGCATCGACGACCTTTACCAGGATTATCAAAAGCGTGGCGCTGATATTTTTCAGGAGATTGCAGATAAGCCCTGGGGATTGCGTGAGTTTGGTGTAGCCACACCGGATGGTCACCGGATCATGTTTGGTGAGGATATTGATCCAGGCGGGCCGTAAATCAGGTCGATACAACTTACGGGGCTGCACGCGTGGCCCCTCTTCTTCGTTTCAGTGAGCCCCCTCCTCGCTAGTCCCTCCGCCATTAATATGCTATCCAGAAGTCATTCAGAATGAGGATGAATGGATGCATTTTCTCAAGGCAACCTTGATTGGCGGGGTGGCGTTTCTTATCCCGGTTGTTGTGCTCATGGTGGTGTTTGGCAAGGCGTTTGATCTTATGTCGCGCCTGGCGGCGCCGGTGCAGCGCTTTGTGCCTCTGGAGTCGATTGGCGGGATTGCGGTGGCGGACCTGGTGACCGTTTTGGCGATGGTGCTGGTGTGCTTGCTCGCCGGCCTGTTTGCCATGAGCCGGGTGGCGCGGCGGTTTTACCATCGCCTGGATGCCCTGTTAATGCTGTTGCCCGGCTATGCCTCAAGGAGCCTCTGAATAACTCCTTGCATGCTCAGTCTTTCAGGCTGGTTCGCAATC
>NZ_LWFX01000921.1:0-6988 GCF_001635175.1 Alcanivorax sp. HI0083
ATGGCAAACGCTGACCGTGCAATCCGGAGACAGCCTGTCCTCATTACTGCATCCCCTGGGCATTGGCGCCGGGCAGATCGATGCCCTGCTCAAAGGTGACGACAAGCTGAAGCGGCTCACCCGCTTGCGCCCCGGGGAAGCACTGGAAGTCATTGTTAACGACAGCGGCTCCCTCACCAACGTGCGCTACCACCCCTCAAAAGTTGAAACCCTCACCGCACGGCTGACAGGCGGCGGCTGGAGTGTGCGCCTGAGCCAGCGGGAATATCAGAAGCAGACCCGCTTCGCCCAAGCCGACATTACTGGCTCCCTGTTCCTGGCCGGGGCTGCGGCCGGCATCACCGACCGGCTCACCATGCAGCTTGCCAACCTGTTCGCCTGGGATGTGGATTTTGCCCTCGACATCCGCAAAGGCGACCGCTTCCGCATTATCTACGAAGAGCTCTACCTGGATGGGGAGAAAGTCGGCGAAGGCGATATCCTGATGGCCGAATTCTGGAACCAGGGCCGCCATCTCACTGCCTTCCGCTACGAAACCCTGTCTGGCGATGTGGAGTACCTGAATATCAAGGGCGATTCCATGCGCAAGGCATTTATCCGTACCCCCGTGGCTTTTTCCCGTATCAGCTCCCGCTTTAATCCGGGCCGCAAACACCCGGTACTTAACCGCATCCGAGCCCACAAGGGCACTGACTATGCCGCCCCCTCCGGCACCCCCATCAAGGCCGCAGGCGATGGCAAGGTCATCTTCGCCGGGGTAAAAGGGGGCTACGGCAATGTCATCATCCTCAAGCATGGCCAGATCTACACCACCCTGTATGCCCATATGCGCAGTTTTGCCAAAGGTATCCGCGTGGGCAAACGAGTCACCCAGGGGCAAACCATCGGCTATGTGGGTTCGTCCGGGCTCGCCACCGGCCCACACCTGCATTACGAGTTCCGTATTAACGGCGTACACCGCAATCCACAAACCGTACCGCTGCCCAAGGCACGCGGCATCAACGATAACGAGAGAGCGGAGTTCCTGATTGCCGCCAACCGGCTGAAGGCACAAATGACCCTGTTCTCCGAAGCCTCGACACTGGCCAGCAGCGATGCCTTCTAAGACCGAGCCATCCCTGTTTATCGGCCTGATGACCGGCACCAGCGTGGACGGCATTGATGCCGTTCTCGCCAGCATTGGCGGCGACCATTTTTCTCTGCTCGGCACCCTGAGCCAGCCAATCCCGGCACCGCTTCGCGACGACATTCTCGCCCTGTGCCAGCCGGGCAGTAACGAAATCGACCGGGCCGGCCGCGTCAACCTGCAGCTGGCCGGACATTACGCCAACACCTGCCAGACCCTGCTCACGCAGGCCGGCATAACCCCGGACCAGGTCCGTGCCATCGGCTGCCACGGGCAGACCATTCGCCATCGCCCGCAACCGCCCGGCTTCAGCGTACAACTGGGCTGCCCGGATTCGCTGGCCGTGGCAACCGGCATCCCCGTGGTCAGCAACTTTCGCAACAAGGATATGGCGCTGGGCGGGCAAGGCGCCCCGCTGGTGCCGCCCTTTCATCGACAGTTATTTGCCCGCCCTGATCAACGCATTGCCGTGATCAACATCGGCGGCATGGCCAATGTGACCTTGCTGGATACCGGCCAGCTCACCGGCGGCTTTGATACCGGCCCGGGCAACGTGCTGATGGATAGCTGGATTCAACAGCACTACCAGCAAGCCTACGACCGCAACGGTGACTGGGCCGCCAGCGCCCAGCCCGACAGCACCCTGCTCACTACCCTGCTGGATGATCCGTATTTCCATCAGCCGCCCCCGAAAAGCACCGGACGGGAACGCTTCAGCCGCGACTGGCTCAACGCCCAACTGGCTAACCACTCGCTCCCTGATGACGTCATCCAGGCAACACTGGCAGAACTCACCGCCCACTCGATCAGCGATGCACTTAACAACTTCCAGCCCGATCACGTACTGATCTGTGGTGGAGGCGCCCATAACCGGCACCTGCTGGAACGCCTTCAGGCATTACTCAACACCCCGGTCACCAGCACCGCCGAGCACGGACTGCACCCGGACTGGGTGGAAGCCGCCGCGTTTGCCTGGTTGGCCTGGGCGCGCATGGAAGGAAAAGCGGGCAATGCGCCGGTGGTCACCGGGGCGTCGAGGGAAGCGGTATTGGGGCAGATCACCCTGCCTTAAGAGTAGCTGCGAGCTATGAGCTACGAGCTTCAAGGCGCGAAACAGGGATTGGCTCAACCGACAAACTCTTGAACCGCGCTTCGGCGTTGCTTTTCGCCTCGCCTGGGCGCGGCGCACCACAGTGAACCTGGCTTTGGCTCTTCCCGCGCCTCGCAACTCGTAGCCCGTAGCTAGCCCCTCAAACCAGCCACAGCCCAATCATGGCGCAGCTGAAGCCAAGCGTCGCGCCAGCCAGAATGTCCGACGGATAATGGACCCCCAGCAACACCCGGGACAATCCCACCATCACCGCCAACCCCAACGCCAGAGCCATTACCGGCGGATAGAACACACATAGCAGTGTCGCCATCACAAAGGCCGCCGCTGTATGCCCGGACGGGAAGCTGAATCGGTCCGCGGGCTGAATAAACGCCGACAGGCTCTCCAGCGCATCCGCCGGCCGGGGCCGTTTGATCAAGTGCTTGAGCAGCACAAACATCGGCACTTCCAGGGCATAGGCGGCCATGGCAGTCAGGGCGAACTCGCTGCCGCCCTGCCGATCCATCCACCAGATCAGCAACGTCAGCGCCACATAGAAAGGACCATCGCCGAGGCGGGAGATCATCCGCGCCAGACGGGCACGGCGGGCTGCCTGCGGTTGTTGTAGCAACCAGCACATGGCCCGGGTATCCGCGGCGGTCATTCGTTGAAATGTCGGTTTTGTCGTCATCATGGGTTCAGTGTCTACCCGAAAAGCGACGAAATGTTGATCAAACAGTGAAGGTTTTGTGACAGGGGAGACAGGCGCGAGTTGCGAGAAGCGAGTTTCGAAACCCAGTCCACCTCTTGCCTTTCGAGACTCGTAACTCGTTACTCGCTTCTTTTCGGCAAAGCGGGCTTACGACTGAAGCAGCCAGTTATTCCTAAACAGAGAAGGAAGAACCGCAGCCGCAGGTGGTGGCCGCATTGGGGTTGCTGACCACGAAACGCGAACCCATCAGGCCCTTTTCGTAATCCACCTGGGAACCATCCAGGTATTGAATGCTCATGGCGTCTACCAGCAGGGTTACGCCGGCTTTCTCCACCGAGGTATCGTCTTCATTCACCGCTTCATCGAAGGTGAAACCATAGGAAAACCCCGCACACCCGCCGCCAGTGATATACACACGCAGCTTCAGGTTCGGGTTTCCTTCGTCGTCACGCAGCTCTTTGACTTTGGCCGCGGCGGCATCAGTAAATGAAATAGGCGCTGACTCGGTCATACTCTCGCTATTGGCTGACATCTGGGCAGTAGGATCCCCGCCTGGGCAACAGCAATCGCCCAGGCGGGTAGATCATGTTCCAGTACCCGACTAAAACAGTCAAGAATTATCCACGGCCGCCTTGCCTGCCACAGCCTTGCCTTCAGGCTCCGACTTGGCGGCTTTACTGGCGTCCGGGGCAGGCAAATTGCGGCGCTCATCATCCAGCCGTACCAACTTGCCATTCACCCGCGCGCCCATGACCATTTCGATCATCCGGTAATACACGTTGCCTTCCACGGATGCCTTTTCGGCCAGCTCCAGGTTTTCGGTGGCGTGCACATCCCCTTCCACGCGACCGTTGATCACCACCTGGGCGACCTGAATCTCACCTTTCACCACGCCGCTTTCGCCGATCACCAGGCGGCCGCCATCCTTGCCCACGCTGACGTTGCCTTCCACGGTGCCCTGGATATGCAGCCCCCCGGAGAATTCGATATCGCCACGAACGGTTGCGCTGGGCGCGATCAGGGTGTGGTTACGGTAATCCTGGGACGATGCCCCTGTCGTTGCTGCGGTTTTCTTGTCTCGGCCTAGCACACGTCTCTCCTACTGCCATTTTATGGTTTTCTGTGTCTGGTAACGGTTTCTGCCGCCGCTCTCAGCATCCACATCCACCGCCTGTATCACCACCCCTTCGGGCACCTTAAAGCGGCCATTCAGCTCCTGAAAGTAGCGAAACCGGAAGCGTGTCTCACTGCCGTCCTCAAGCCAGCTGCGTCCGTTGAGCGAAAACGCCTCACCGTCTTTCTCTCCGCGCAGGTGCAGACTGATATCCCCGGACAGATAGCCCCGGTTATCGCCGGACTGCACCAACACCACCCGATAATGGTATTCGTCAGTGTCGTTATCCTGCTGCACGGTCATTTTTTCGATCTGCAGGCCACCTTCGGTGCCAGCCGGTGCCATGACATTCTTATAGAACAGCACCGCCTCTTCGAGCTCGGCCACCTGATCCTGCAATGCCTTGATCTCCCGGCGCACCTCTTCGCGAGCCTCCAGGGTCAGTTCGGAATCCGCTCTGAACACCGCCAGTTCATTACGCGCAGTCTCCAGCTCTGCATCCAGGGTCTTGACCTCACCACGCAGTCGGCGATTGGATTCCGAGGCATCCAGGGCACCGCCAGCACCCAGCCAGCCGCCCAGCAAAAACAGCAACACCGCCACGACAAGCGCAACCGACACCCACAGCCGCCGCTGCTTCTTCTGCTGAGACGGGCTGATCGGCATCAGCATCACATCATCGATGCCGGCCCGGCTTTTCGGTTTCTTCGCCATGGTTACGGGGCCAACGGGACCACAGCCAGCCCCGCCCCCTCATCCAGACCAAACATGATATTCATGGCCTGCACCGCCTGGCCCGACGCCCCTTTCACCAGGTTATCGATCACCGACAGCACCACAATCACGTTCTCACCACGGGGCTGGTGCAGCGCCAGCCGACACATGTTGGCGCCCTTCACAAAGCGCGTTTCGGGATGACTCCCCAGCGGCATCACGTCCACGAAAGGCTCATCGGCATAACGGGCCTCGAATGCGGCCTGGATCTCTTCCAGTGGCGGCGCCGACTCGGTGAGCTGGCCGTAGAGTGTGGCATGAATACCACGGATCATGGGGATAAGATGTGGAACAAATGTAGCGCTTACCGGGGCACCCGCAATATCACCCAGTCCTTGCTCAATTTCCGGCAAGTGCCGGTGACCACTGGCGCCATAGGCCTTGTAGCTTTCCCCGGCTTCCGCCAGCAACATGGGCACCTTGGCACCCTTGCCGCCGCCACTGGCACCACTGGCCGCGTTGGCAATCAGTTGGTCCGGCTTGATCCAGCCTTTTTCCAGCAATGGCAGATAGCCCAGCTGAATCGAGGTGGGATAGCAGCCGGCGCACGCCACCAGCCGGGCATCACGAATTTTCTCCCGATTCACTTCCGGCAGGCCATATACCGCATCCGCCAGCAACTCCGGGCAAGCATGGGGCTCGCCATACCATTCGCTCCAGAGCTCATGATCGCGCAGACGAAAATCCGCAGACAAGTCCACCACCCGCACCCCGGCGTCCATCAGCTCAGGCATCATGCGCATGGCCACGTTATGGGGCGTGGCGAAGAACACCACATCACAGGCCGCCAGCCGTTTTACGTCCGGCTCGCTGAACACCAGATCCGTGCGCCCGCGCAGGGACGGAAACAAATCCGCCACCGCCACACCGGCTCCACCACGGGAGGTAATCACATCCAGCTCAGCATGGGGATGATTAACCAGCAGGCGCAATAATTCGACCCCGGTATACCCGGTACCGCCAACCACACCCACTTTCAGCGGTGCACTGACTTGTGCTGGCTGAGAAGACATATCCCACTCCTGAACTGCATTAATAAAAGGAAGCCCTGCATGATAGGGTCGCCGCCCACCATCGGCAAGAACGCGCCCGCAACGGCGGGGCAAAACCGGCACCAAAGAGCGGCCCGGTAATCAGCCGGGCAGTTGTCGCTCCGGCGCTTTCACCGTCTCGGCCGCAGCGCCCTTGTCGTCGCTACGCTCCGCCGGCTTGTCCTGGGTTTTTTCCAGCGCCATGCCCTGACCATCGGAAAGCCGGTCAGCCAAAGAATCATACAGAGGGCGAGCCCAGACAACCTTGGCCACCGCCGCGGACAGCAGCGCTCCCGCCATCAGCGGCAGCAGGATATCGTGACGGTTGCCGGTCAACTCCATGACGATCACGAAGGACGTGATCGGCCGCTGTATCACCCCGGCCAGAAAAGCCGCCATGGCCACCAGCGTCAGCCCCACCAGCGACGAGCCGGGGAAGAAACCACCCACCACATTACCGATACCCGCACCGGCCGCCAGGCTGGGAGAGAACAGACCACCGGGGATGCCGGTAAAATAAGACACCAGGGTGGCCGACATCTTGGCCAGCGCGAAGGTCCAGTTACCCGGCTGCTCACCACTCAGCAAGGTAGATGCCTGCTCGTAACCACTGCCGTAGGTGGCCCCGCCCGTAATCAGCCCCAGAAACACCAACACCAGCGCGCACAGCACCACCACACGGTATGGATGCTCCCTGGCGTAGGGCGAAAGGAATTGGCTGCCCTTGATCAGCAACCGGCTAAAAAAGCCGCCCAGCAGACCACACACCAGCGCCGTCACCCCAATCGCTGCCCAGTCCCGGGTGATGTCCAGCGCCCCGTCCGGGTGCCCAAAAAAACTGTAGTGCCCCATTATCATCAACACCACCACACCGGAAAGAATGATGGCCATGATCAGGGTACCGCTGGTGCGCTGCTCAAACGAGCCGGACAACTCCTCAATGGCGAACACAATCCCTGCCAGCGGGGCATTAAACGCCGCCGACACCCCTGCCGCGCCACCCGCCACAATCAGGGAATTATCCACGTATTTCTGCTGAAGCCGCCCCACCCGGCCCACCGAATACATCATCGCCGCGCCCATGTGCACACTGGGGCCCTCGCGGCCAATACTGGCCCCGCACAGCAACCCCAGGCAGGTG
>NZ_LWFX01000922.1:0-6233 GCF_001635175.1 Alcanivorax sp. HI0083
CTTTACTGCGCGGCCATGGCCGCTCGCCGGAGCAAGCGTTGGGCAGGGGTCTATCAGGCTTATCTGGATCGAGGGCTGGCAACTACCCAAGCGTTAGTCATCCTGGCGCGCAAACTGGTTCGTATCGCCTTCGCGCTTATGAAAAATGGCACCGACTATCAGCCGGCCCCTGCCTCATGAAGACTGGGGTGGACAACATAGAATCTCCTACAGCGGTTTGATAGCAACGTTAGTGTTAAATGGTAAAGCCACCATCAACCACAACACACTCGCCGGTCACGAAGCTGGAGGCATCGGAAACCAGATAGAGAACTGTGCCGGCCATTTCCTTGGGTTCCGCGTGGCGGCCCATGGGGATCTGGCTGAGAGCCTGTTTGTAGATGTCTTCGTTGGTGAACAGGGCACCGGCGAACTTGGTTTTGGTCAGGCCCGGCAGCAAGGCATTCACACGCACGTTGAACTGTGCACATTCCTTGGCGAAAGACTTGGTCATGCTGATCACGGCCGCTTTGGAGATGGAATACACGCCCTGGCCTTCACCCGGGGTAAGACCATTCACCGAGGCAGTATTGACGATGGCACCACCACCGTGCTCGCGCATCAACTTAGCCCCCTCTACGGACATGTAGAAATAGCCACGCAGGTTCACGTCGACCGTCTTGTCAAAAGCATCCACCGGGGTATCCAGGATGTGGCCGAAGTACGGGTTCGCGGCAGCGTTATTCACAAGAATGTCCAGCTTGCCGTGCACTTCGCGGATATGGGAAAACACCGCTTCGATCTGCGCCAGTTCGCCCACATGGCAGGCAAACGCTTCCGCGCTGCCGCCATCGGCCTTGATGGCATCCGCCACCGCCTGGCAGCCATCAATTTTTCGGCTGGACACAATCACATGGGCGCCCTGCTCTGCCAGCAGACGGGCAATTTCTTCACCAATACCCCGGCTAGCGCCGGTCACCAGGGCAATTTTGCCCTCAAGATTAAAAAGGCTCGTGCTCATTACTACTCTCCCGATTGAAATTGACGCAGCACGCTTCAGATAACACACGGCAACACGAATCGGAGCCAGGCCAAACGTCCAGCCCTGACACTGCGCTGCAAATTCTATTCTTGATTTACCGTGTTGCCTGTTGCGTGCAACGTGAAGCGGCCTTTTATGCCCCTTCGTTAATAATCTGCATGGCCATGGAAGCCAGCGGTTCTACCAGCGCCCCCACTTCGGCGGCCTGTTTGTTGGATGCATTACCGTCTTCAGCCCGTTTCGCCACACCCTGACAGATAGCAGCAAGACGGAAAAAACTGAATGCCAGATAGAATTCCCAGTTGTCGATATGGGAAATACCCCGGCGTTCGCAGTACATGGCCACGTATTCTTTCTCGCTGGGAATACCCAGCTCGGTACGGTCCTTACCTTGCAGGCCAGCCATCTTGGCGCCGCGCTGCGGCATCCGCATCCCCATGCACTGGTAAGCCAGATCTGCCAGTGGGTGACCCAGTGTGGACAATTCCCAGTCCAGTACTGCAATGACTTCGGGCTTGCCGGGGTGCCACATCATGTTGTCCAGGCGGTAATCCCCGTGCACCAGAGACACCTGGCCATCATCCTCGGGCTGGCTGGCCTGCAACCACTCGATCAGCGAATCCATTGCAGGGATTTCCTGCAACTTGGACGCTTCGTATTGTTGGGTCCAGCGGCCCAGCTGGCGCTCAAAATAATTGCCCGGCTTGCCGTAATCCGTCAGGCCGACGGCTTCCAGGTCCACACTGTGCAAGGCTGCCAGCACCCGGTTCATTTCCGAATACATCTGCGCACGCACCGCATTGCCTGTATCGCCCTCACCCGCCTCGGGAAGGGCTGCACTCCACAAAATGCGGCCTTCACAGAACTCCATCACGTAAAACATGGAGCCGATAACATCGCGGTCTTCACACAGGTGCAGCACATTGGGCACCGGTACATCGGTGTCTTTCAATGCGGCCATAACACGAAATTCGCGATCGACCGCATGGGCGGACTTGAGCAGTTTGCCCGGCGGCTGGCGACGCAGCACATAGGAGCCGGAGGCGGCAGTGATCTTGAAGGTGGGGTTGGACTGGCCCCCCTCGAACTTGTCGGCTTGGACAGGACCTTTGAAGCCATCAATGTGTTGTTCAAGGTATTCAGCCAGTTTCTGCGTATCCAGTGTATCCACCTGGGACATGGAGCTCTCCTGTTCTTCTCTGTTCTGCTGCGCAAATAGCAAAGCCCGGAGCGGGTTTAACGCTCCGGGCCAGCACCCGAAATCAGGCGAATTGTTTAGCCATGTTCCGACCCAGCTGCATCATGTGCACCTGGTCCGGGCCATCGGCCAGACGCAGGGTGCGCGCATAGCTAAAGAAGTTAACCAGCGGCGTATCCTGGCTCAGGCCCACAGCACCGTGGATCTGAATCGCCCGATCGATGACATTTAACGCCATATTCGGGGCAATCACCTTGATCATAGCGATCAAATCCTTGGCGTCTTTGTTACCTGCACGGTCCATGGCGTCTGCCGCTTTCAGCGTCAGCAGCCGGGCCTGCTCGATTTCGCAGTAGGATTTGGCAATATCTTCACGCACGGAGCCCTGCTTGCTCATGGGTGCACCAAACACCTCCCGTTGGTTTACCCGTTTGCACATTAGCTCGAAGGCTTCCTGGGCAGCACCGATCAGGCGCATGCAGTGATGAATCCGACCCGGGCCAAGGCGGCCCTGTGCGATTTCAAAGCCACGGCCTTCACCAAGAATCATATTGGCCTTGGGCACACGCACATTATCGAAAATAACCTCCGCGTGGCCTTCCGGTGCATCGTTGTAACCAAACACCTGCATCGGGCGAACAATATTGACGCCGGGGGTATTGGTGGGCACCAGAATCTGCGACTGCTGCTGATGCCGGTTGGGGTTGTCCGGGCTGCTCTTGCCCATCACGATCATGATTTCACAGGTCTTGCGCATAGCCCCACTGATATAGAACTTGCGGCCATTGATCACGTAGTCATCACCGTCTTCGGTGATCCGCGTTTCAATGTTGGTAGCATCGGAGGACGCCACTTCCGGTTCGGTCATGGCAAAGGCACTACGAATCCGGCCTTCCAGCAACGGCTGCAGCCACGCCTTTTTCTGGGCTTCGTTGCCGTACTTGGCCAGCACTTCCATATTGCCGGTATCCGGAGCCGCGCAGTTGAACGCCTCGGAAGCAATACGGCTGCGGCCCATTTCCTCGGCCAGGGGCGCATATTCCAGGTTGCTCAGGCCGGCACTGTATTCCCCGTACTCCTTGGGCAAGAACAGGTTCCACAGACCTTTGGCTTTGGCTTTTTCCTTCAGCTCATCCATGATCGGCGGGGTTTCCCACGGGCTTTTTTCCAACTGCTCGTGGTACAACCCTTCCACCGGGCGAATTTCGGTGTTGATGAAATCGCGCACCTGGGCGATCAATGTCTGCATTTTTTCTGTGTACTGAAAATCCATGAAACTCTCCCATTGAAAAATGCGGCACGCAGCACGCCTCACGCTACAGGCAAAGGCGCCATCAAGGGTGCTGAATGTCTTTCTTTAATAATAAGTAATCGCCTCGAAACGGTCCGGGCGATCCAGATGCGGCACGTTATTGAAACTGGCCATGCGCACCACCTTTTGATTGAAGAAACCGTGGCTCACGCTGCTGTTGCGGATCTGCAGGTTCAACTCCACCACGGCGTCATCCGACGCACCCAGAACGTGCCTGATAAACATAGCCATGGCACCGCCGGAGCTGACAATCAGCACCCGGTCCTTGTCGCTGTATTGCCGTTGGATATGCTCGCGAGCGGCAGCCACCCGGCCGGAGAAGCCCTGCCAGGTTTCTGGCAAATCACCGGTCAAGGTGTCCATGCGCCAGTGTTTCATGGCGGTCTTCAGCGCCTTGTAGAAAGCCGCGACCGGGGCGCCCTCACCGGGCACCTGATCCGGGTGCTGGGTGAGATAGGCATCCACCAGCGACTGGAAATCGAATTCGTTAAGCCCCGGCTGAATGTCTTCAGGCAAGGCCACACCCAGGCCTTCGCAAATGCCGGCGCCGGTTTCCCGGTGGCGTACCAGATTTCCGCACACCAGGGCATCAAAGCCCATATCCCGTTCGGCAAAATACTCGCCCAGCCAGCGTGCCTGCTGGTGACCCAGTTCGGAAAGGCGATCGTAATTATCGGTGCCGAACGACGCTTGCCCGTGGCGGACAAGATAAAACTGGGTCATGCGCGAATCCTCTGAGCTGAAAAGCGATGGGACCAGCCTAGATCAGGGCCATTAGTTAGTGAAATTGATATTTTGCATCCCGCTAAATAAATTTCATGCATCCATGCATGGCTATTATTTGGAACACTGTTCCGATATTGTCCATGGTTTTCCCTTTCCGGAGATGCGCCATGACGGAGCTGACACTGACCAGCGGATTTATTCAAACCCGCGAGCACAACGCCGTTCTACACGTCACCCTGGATCGCGCCGACAAGCTCAACGCGCTCAATGTGGCAATGTATGAAGACCTCACCGCAGCGGTACAACACCTGGCCGCACGGGATGACCTGAATGCGCTGCTCATTACCGCCAACGGCCGCAGCTACTGCGCGGGCAACGACATCAAGGATTTTTTGCAAGCCGACCCGGCCAGCCGTGATGAGGGAAAACTGAGCCCGGCCATGATTCTCGTCCATGCCCTTATGGCCCTGGATAAACCGATCATCATGGCGGTACAGGGCAACGCCACCGGTATTGGCACCACCATGTTGCTGCACGCGGATCTGGTGATCGCCGCCGATGACGCCCGCTTCCACACCGCCTTCATTAACCTGGGGCTGGTGCCCGAAGCCGGCTCCAGCCTGATACTCCCCGCCCTGATTGGCCGCCAGAACGCCAACCGCTTGCTGCTGGCCGGCGATACGTTTAGCGCAGAGGAAGCCGAACGAATGGGGCTGATTGCCTATAGAACCGGGGTGGATGAGCTGGCTTCAGAAGCACTGGCGCTGGCGCAGAGGCTGGCAGAGAAAACTCCCGCGGCCATCGCCCTGACCAAACAGCTGACACGCCTGAGCGACGCCGCCATCAAGGCGCAGATAGAAAAGGAAAGTGTGTTGTTTGCGCAAAGGATGTTCAGTGAGGATACCCGGGAGCGCTTCGCGGGCTTCATGAAAAAATAACCTGCCGGGACGCTTTTTGATCGCGCAGTGGCCGCCCGATATTACGGGCGGTGAGAGCCCGGGAAAGGCATCGCGGGTTTTCCCTGCCAGTAGAGGAAACCCGCGATTATTTCATCACCCCGCGCAGCGCCACCTGCACCACTTCGTTGACCAGCTCGGCCAGCTGCTCGGCCGTTTCCCCTTCGCGATGGTGGTACCAGTTGATCACCGAGTTCATTGCCCCGAATACCGGCTTGATCGACACCCTGGGGCGGCTGGCCTGCATCGTGCCGTTACTCATCCCCTCTTCCAGCACCGCCATGAACATCGCCTCACACTGGCTACGGCGGGACTGCAAATCGGTTAGCTGATCCCGCTGCTCGGCAGTGGTGCTGTTACGCAAGACCATTTGCACCGCTTCCGAGACAGTGCGCTGATAAGGCTGGGTACGAATCAGGGTATGCACATAGCGGCGCGCCATTTCCGTAAACCGCTCTGGGGCAGGCAGGTCGGATGCTGCCACCGGCTCCAGTTCTTCAAACAGGGCATCCATGGCGCGATGATGGATCTCGAAGAACAGCTCGGCCTTGGAGCTGAAATAGTGGTACACCATCCCCTTGGTGGCAGAAAGGCGACGGGCAATATCGTCAATGCTGGTCGCATTGAACCCCCGCTCCATAAAACACAACGCCGCCGCGTCAAGAATCGCTTCACGGGGTTCGTTTACCAGTGCTTCATTCGGATTCGCCATACGCTTCCTTCCTCTCACCCTTAACCTTTATGCGCCCTTCACCCTCCGGGCATGCTGACTTGGGGCGCCCTGCAACCGGCTTTCTCTTTGCTTTTCAGCTCCCGGGACGGTTTGCGGCCGAAGTCTGACACAAGTTCCGAAGCGCACCATTGACCGCACAGCAAGCCGTGACGGATTTCCCGCCCTAGATGGCGCTTTTGACCCTTTACGGCTGATTACGCCGCTCGCATACTGACTCTTTTTAAAATAACGTTTTGAAATTTGGCCTCGGTGGGCATTGTCCGGGCCAGCAACGGGAGAGCACCATG
>NZ_LWFX01000923.1:0-5524 GCF_001635175.1 Alcanivorax sp. HI0083
GCTTCGCGGGGTATTGACGCGATGTGCGAGGATCACTGGCGCTGGCAGGACAAGAATCCGAATGGATATAAATAAGCATTACTCATTGGCTATTCGTTTTCTGATCAGGCTCGGATAGCGACTCTGGATGCTCTCTTGATTCGTCAATCCCGCGAAGGCGGGAATTCATTTACTCAGGCCTTCAATGTGTTGGGGTTCCTTCATTGACAGCGAAACCGGATAAGGCCGCTCTGTTGCGTGGCTTTGCAGCCTTGCTGAAAAAGTATCTTGGTCCGCTGGTGATCAGGGGGCTGGGTGCAGTGGCCATGCTGGCCATGAACGTTCTTGTTGCAAGGCAGCTGCCGGCGGACCAGGCCGGTATTTTCCTCTGGAGCGTTGCGGTGCTGATGCTTGCTTCAGTGGTAGTGAGAATTGGTACGGATAACAGCGTGCTGAAGCTGGCATCAATCGCATTTTCAGAAGGAAAGGATGATCAACTTTATCGCCAGCAATGGTTTTCGTTGTTTCTGGTTGGCCTGGTTTCCCTCTTTGTGGCGATTAATGCAGTAGCAGTTGTCTGGCTTGTCCCTTTTTTTTCCGAGGGTAAGCGCTGGGTATTATCGTACATGCTGGCCGCAATTGTGCCTTTCAGCTTATTGTTTCTCCAGACCCGCTTTTTGATAGCGGCCAGGAAAAGCTCCCTGGGGATATTTTTCTCTACATCTGCTCCGTTTATCGGCTTTATCCTGCTGATTTTTCTGTTCCCCGTTGAAAATGCAGCGACTGCAGCTGCGGCATTTCTTGCTGTATGTCTGGTTTCCCTGTCCCTGGCGCTGGGGGTATTTCCCCCGGGTAACAGACCGGGCTTTCCTGCCAAAGCAGATCGACGGGAAATGTTGTTGATGAGCCGGCATTTTTGGCTGGCTGCGGTATTTTCTGAAATGATTATCTGGGTCAGCCAGATTCTGGCCGTTATATGGTGCAGCCCTGATGAGCTGGCATGGCTGGCCTTGGGGCAACGAATCGCCTCCATAGTGAGCTTGCCGTTGATTGCGGTAAAGAGCGTGATCTCCCCTCAGCTTGCCAGCGCAATGAGCCAGAGAGATTTCGGAGGGCTTGCAAGAGGATTGCGCGAAAGCTCGTTGATAGGCCTTGTTATTGCTGCCCCACTGTTTGTATTTATTGTGGCCATGCCTGATGTATTGATCAGGATGACTGTTGGGGAGGCATATCTCCCAGCGGTTGATCTTGTGTTGATTTGTGCGATAGGGCAACTGGTTAATGTTTCTGCCGGAATTTCCGGTGGGATGCTGGCTATGACGGGTAACGAAAAGCTATTGCGAAATATTATTGTAGGCAGTGGCATTCTTTGCGTTCTGCTGAGTATTATCCTTATTCCTATTTATGCTGCAGTCGGTGCTGCCCTGGCCTTTTCAATTACCATGGTGATCCAGAATGTCGCCATGTATCTATTGTCCAGGCAGTTTATTCGCACCTGTATGAAAGAGAGTTGTCATGAGTAACCGTGGCTCGCTGAAACGCGCCTTTATTAAAAGCTTCTATATACAGTTTCGTAAGCTGGCAAAATCACTGCTTCATGCCTGCAAAGCTGCAATTGGTGGGCATATTGAAAAGCCTGAGTTCGTTGTGCTGGGTGACAAGAAGGTCGCGTACCTGGTGGTTTCAAAAGCAGCCTGTTCTTCCATAAAGAAAGCAATGGTGGCTGGTATTGTAGATGACGATATTCAGGATAATTACTCTATTCATCAAAACCACAAGGTGGCCCAACTGACGGTAAGAGGGAGGTTTCCTGACGCTGAGCAATGCCATGTTTTCACTTATGTCAGAAATCCTTTTTCCAGACTTGTTTCTTCTTATATCAACAAGTTTGAGGATTTTGAAAAAATTCGCATGGTTGGGTTTGAATATGCGGATTATCTTGGCGGTTACCTGGAAATGTCTGATTCTTTCGAGGCCTTTGTTGAGAAGGTCTGCAATATTCCAGATCGCTTGAGTGACAGACATTTCATGGGGCAGTACTACCTGATCCATTCCTTGTCACCGCGTTTGCCTGACCAGATTGAAAAACTCGAAGAGATTGAGCGTAGCTTTCCCGCACTGTCTGAGCATTATGGTTTTGGGGATGTTCCCCATTTTAACCGTACTGGGGGATATAACTATGAAGATTATTATTCCTCCGCTGAAATGGTTGAAATGGTTTATAGACGCTATCGTCGAGATGTCGAGGAGTTCGGCTATCAGGCTGAGTATGAAAGGTTGAGGTCCCGTTTTGATGTCTGAGCTTCTTGTGCGAGCCAGGGGCATTTGTGTTGGCCGTTACCGGGCGTTCGTTAGATGGCTTGGTGCATTTTTTATGCGCCGAAGAGGCTTTAAAGTCATCCATTTCCTCCATATCGGGAAGACAGGGGGGACGGCTCTAGGGCGGGTTTTTCACGGAAATCAAAGGGTGGGTAATTCCTGGTTGGTCCTGCATGAGCACAGCACTACGGTTAGGCGGTTGCCAAAGAGTGATCAATTCACGTTTGTATTGCGTGATCCGGTCGATCGCTTCGTCAGTGCATTTTATAGCCGCTATCGACAAGGTAAGCCGGCTTACTTCATTCCATGGACAGAAGCTGAAGCATCCGCATTTGCATCGTTTCCTGATGCCAATAGCCTGGCTGAGGCGCTGAGTAACCCGGAACCCGAGTGCCGTGAAAATGCTCGGGCTGCAATGCACGCTATTGGCCATGTAAGAACTCACTACCGTGATTGGCTGGGTTCTGTTGAGAATCTCTCTGAATTGTCTCATCGCATCCCTCTGGCGGGCTGGCAGCCGGATCTCGACAGTTATCTGTGTTGCCTTGTCGATACCCTTGGCGGAGACCCCGGGCAGTACCGTTTCCCGAACAATGCGGCACAATCGCATAAGGGAGGGCATGGCGGCCGAGCGGAGCTATCCGATTTGGCTGTAGAGAATCTGCTGGAATGGTATGGCGATGATGTCAGGTGGGTAGAGGCGGTCCGGCGGCTTGATCTTTTTGCCAGTAACAAGGCCTTGGTAAATAATCATGACAATTAAAGTGGCGTGTGTACATGATTCCAGTGCTTACCTGCCAGAGTTACATGCCTATAGTGAGTACTTCCAGAAAAGTAGTTCCGTTCGCTTTGAGGTTATCTCTCATTCAGACGGGGAGGTTTTTTCTCCCGAGCGCTATGATTTGATATACCGTTTCATGGGATTTTACCCTTTCTGGAGCCATAGTGATGTGCCGGAAATCCATGAATATCATAGTTTGAGTGTTCCGCCTTTTGCACAAGCGAAGGATACGATAAAGCGATACCTCAACAGAAAGCCCGTAGGCCGTGTTTTTCTGAATGGGCAGGTTGAAAGTGTTCTCGGTTTTTCTGACCAGGTGCCGAGTGTTCAGCGTGATATGGGCGTGCATCAGCGCTTTTTCGATGCGGTTACCGCAGGTTCCGCTAAGGAATTCGACATCGTTTACTGTGGAACGGTCGCTGGTCGCCAGGGGCTGCTTGAAGTTCTCAAGGAGTGTCTTGAGGCTGATTTATCAGTCCTTGTTGTCGGCAGGATTGACGATTCCGATTGGCTGGATAGGCTGGGGTCGCTGAAGCGGGCTCTGACTGTGACGGGCGCTGTTCCCTATGATGACGTTCCAGGTTGGATCAGTAAGGCCCGCTTTGGGCTCAATTTTATCCCGGATGTTTATCCCTTCAATGTGCAGACCAGTACCAAGGTTCTGGAATATTGTGCTGCGGGCCTGGGGGTCGTGACCAATGATTATGAATGGATCCGGAATTTCGAGACTTGTCATCATGCCAGTTTTTATAAAATAGAATCTGGCCTGGCTGATTTGAAGGCTATGGATCCACAGGGCTTTTCGGCTTCTGTGGACTCACTGGAATGGTCTTCTTTGTTGGAACGTTGCGGCCTCGAGGAGTTTCTTGTTGCTTGTGCTTCGGTTAGCGAGCGCCGAACCCCGTGAGAACTGTTCTGATGGTTTTGAGTACAATCAGAATGTCCACCCATAGCGACAGATTCTTGATGTAAAAGAAGTCATGCTCGACCTTTTCCCGGGTTGACTCCGTGCATACCGCATACCCCTGGCTCACCTGAGCCCAGCCTGTGATGCCAGGCTTGACGATATGCCGGTAGCTATAAAAAGGCACTTCCTGCTCGAATTGCTCTACAAAGCCTCTTTGCTCAGGGCGAGGTCCGATCAGGCTCATATCACCTTTCAGTACATTCAGAAACTGTGGAAGTTCGTCCAGACGGAATTTTCGGATAAAGCTGCCAAAGCGGGTGATCCGGTGTTCGTCCATGTCTGCAAAACGCGGAGTGTCATCATCTTCCGGGATCATGGAACGGAATTTGTACATGCGAAAGGGGATGTTCTTTTGCCCGACTCGTTCCTGAATAAAGAGGACAGACCCTTTGGATTCAAAGCGAATGATAGTGGCCAGGATCAAGGAAACAGGCAGCACGATTGGGCTGAGCAGGGCGACAGAAGCAATGTCGATTAGCCTTTTGGCAATGACATAAACGGCGCTGGGCTGCAGGGAATCCATGTCATGGATGCTCAGCATGTTCAGATCGACTTTTCCATTGATGGCTTCGTTCAGCGCTTTGCTGCTGATAATCGTTGTGCCGGATGCGCTGTGATGGGCGACATAGCGCAACCAGTTGTCTTCAATTTTGGATTCGGTGTCCACGATAAGTGCATCGTATCGAGTTTCACACAGCTCGGTCGATACGAGGTCTCGGAAACAGATGTTTTCGGCGTTTTCTTTATTGTTTATTTCAACATTGGGTAGCAAAGCGAATTTAAGCTTGCGATAGCGACGGTTAATGATGAAATTGACAAATTGCACACCGAGTAATAATGCAAAGCCTACAAATAGTGTGCTACGTGAGTAGCCGAGGCGGAAGGCCAGTATTACCAGCATGGCCGAGGCAATCAGGGCCAGGGTGATGCTGGCGTTGTAGGAAAAGCCGCGGCCACCCGGGAAGCGAACAATCTTTTTTATCAGGAGTGCATTAAAGATGTAAATCGTTGCCAGGGTTATTAGCGATAGTTGCTGGTTGGGATCGTGGGGGATTGAGATCGATCCGTGGGCAAAAAGCTGTGCGCAGAACAGGGTAATGGCCAGCCCCGTAATGTGGCCCGTCACGGGATTGAGTAGCAGCCGCTCGTGGAGGCGGTTGTGGCGTGCCGGATTTATCGGAATGAAGTGTGAATTCATGGGTTCAAATGCCTGATTCTGCGCCTAGATAAGCGCTTAAGTAGTCTGATTTTGTCGGCTCTAGCCATGCATCCGATGCGGATGCCCTGGCGGCGGACTGCATGTCGTCAATATTGGCGATCAGTTGATCAATGCTGTGTCGGACTGATTCGAGTGTGTTGTTACACAGAATGCCGTTTCCGGCGCCAACCAGTTCATGACATCCGCCCACATCGCTCAGTAACAGTGGCAACCCATGTGCTTTGGCCTCAAGGGCGGACATGGGAAGCCCTTCGCTGTC
>NZ_LWFX01000924.1:0-14208 GCF_001635175.1 Alcanivorax sp. HI0083
GCTTCTTCGAGCGGGTGGAAATCAAGAACGCGCTGGCCTACCTGCGCCTGCTCAGCCATCGTCATGCGGATGCGGCCTTCGAACGGGTGGTGAATACGCCTACCCGTGGCATCGGCAACAAGACCCTGGAAACCCTGCGGGAGGTGGCCCGCCAGCGAAGCGTATCCCTGTGGGAAGCGGCTCAGGCGGTAGTGGGTGAGCAATTGCTTACTGCCCGTGCCACTAATGCCCTTGCTGTGTTCCTGAACTTGATCGCGCAGCTGGAGCAGCAGTGCGAGGGTTTGAACCTGGCGCAAACCACCGAACATGTGATCGAGGCCAGTGGCCTGCTGGAATTCCACGGCAAGGAAAAAGGCGAAAAGGGCCAGCAGCGGCTGGAAAACCTGCGCGAACTGCTTTCTGCCACCCGTGAATTCGGTGACGAAGACGAAGAGTCGGAACTGGACAGCCTGACTGCGTTTCTGGATCACGCGGCACTGGAGTCCGGCGAGGGGCAGGCCGACGCCCACGAGGATGCAGTGCAGATGATGACGTTGCATTCGGCCAAGGGGCTGGAATTTCCGGTGGTGTTTATCACCGGTATGGAAGAGGGTTTGTTCCCGCACAAGATGTCCAGCGAGGAACCGGGCCGGCTGGCCGAAGAGCGCCGCCTTTGTTATGTGGGTTTGACCCGGGCCATGCGCGAGCTGTACCTGACCCACGCGGAAAGCCGCCGTCTGTACGGCAACGAAAACTACAATCCGGCCAGCCGTTTCCTGCGCGAAATCCCTGCCGAAACGCTGGAAGAAATCCGCGCCCGCGCAGGCTTCAGCCGGCCCATGGGCGGGGCGGCCAAGCCGATTCGGGAAACCGAATCCAACGGCATCAGCCTGGGGGCGCGGGTGCTGCACCCGAAATTCGGGGAAGGCACTATCTTGCACTTTGAAGGGCAGGGCCCGAACGCGCGCCTGCAAATCAATTTCGACGGTGCCGGCACCAAGTGGCTGGTCAGCCAGTACGCCCGGCTGGAAGTGATTTGACGCAGGTCTGACGTCGGACGCGGAGAAAACAATTGGGTACGGGATGTGTTGTTGCGTCTGACTTCCGTCGTCAGACGTAAGACCCGTCGACAAGAACAATGGGGTGGCTGTTCATTGCTGCCCAATGATGGAGGATGACTCTTGGACCGCCGTAAATTTGTTTCTGCCCTGGGTTTGGGGCTGGGTGGCCTGGCACTGGCCGGCTGTGAACAGAAAGATTGCCCGCCGGCTGACAAGACGGTGGCGGCACCGCCGGAGCCCGAGAAGAAAGCGCCGAGCCAGCAGACCTACGAATGGAAAATGGTCACTACCTGGCCCAAGAACTATCCGGGCCTGGGCGCAGGGGCGAACCGTTTTGCCAAGCGTGTGGAAGAAATGTCCGCCGGGCGGATCAAGATCAAGGTCTATGGCGCGAAAGAATTGGTGCCGGCCTTTGAGGTATTCGATGCGGTGCGCCAGGGCAGTGCGGAAATGGGCCATGGCGCCGCCTATTACTGGAAAGGCAAACATCCGGCCACGCCGTTTTTTACCGCGGTGCCCTTCGGCCTAACCGCCCAGGAAATGAATGGCTGGCTGCACCATGGTGGCGGCCAGGAACTGTGGGATGACCTGTATGCCCAGTTCAACCTGAAACCGTTCGCCTGTGGCAACACCGGTACGCAGATGGCGGGCTGGTTCAACAAGGAAATCAACAGCATTGAGGACCTGAAAGGGTTGAAAATGCGCATGCCCGGGCTGGCCGGAGAGGTGCTGGGCAAGGTCGGCGCCACGCCGGTACAGCTGCCCGGTGCCGAGGTTTTTACCTCGCTGCAAACCGGTGCCATTGATGCGGCGGATTGGGTTGGCCCCTATAACGACCTGACCTTCGGCCTGCAGCGGGTAGCGGAGTATTACTACTACCCGGGCTGGCAGGAGCCCGGCCCGACCCTGGAACTGACCATCAACAAGAAGGTGTGGGAAGGGCTGCCTGCGGACCTGCAGGCGATCATCCGTTACGCCGCCCAGTCCGAAAACCAGGACATGCTTGACGAGTACACCGCCCGCAACAATGCGGCGCTCGATGAGCTGGTGAACAAGCACGGGGTAAAACTGCGTCGCCTGCCTGACGATGTGCTCAAGGCCCTGAAAGACGCCAGCGATGAGGTCATCGAAGCGCTGGTGGCGGGCAACAAGGATGCCCGCAAGGTGTACAACTCCTACCGCCGTTTCCGCGACGAGTCCATGCAGACCATGGCCGTGGCAGAGCAGTCGTATATGAATGTGCGTAGTGAGCTTGCCAAGAAAGCTTGATCAGAGCCGCTGTAGGAGCACCACTCGAGGTGCGAACGCGACGAGGCTCATGTTTCTGTCGCCGTTCCTGGATCGATCTGTCGAGCGCTGCAATCCCTGATCGCCCTGTGGGCGATTTCCGCGTTTGCACGCGGTTCGCACCTCGAGTGGTGCTCCTACAGTAGCTTCGTAGCCTGCGCCTTGCAGTTTGAGGTGTGCAGTCAGTCCCTGGGCACCGCCCGGGTCCGCCCGGTGTCATCGATGGCCACGAAGGTGAAATGCCCTTCGGTCACTTTCGACAGGGTGCCGGTGTCTTCGCGTACCCACACTTCCACCAGAATCTGCATGGAGCTGCGGCCGATGTCCTGCAGCCGGGTGTAGCAGCTCACCACGGCGCCCACGGGCACCGGGCGCAGGAAGGCCATGGAGTCGATGGCCACGGTGGCCACGCGGCCCCGGGCTTTTTTGCGGGCGGTGACGGCACCGGCCAGATCCATCTGTGAGACCAGCCAGCCGCCGAAAATATCGCCATTCCAGTTGGCGCTCTGCGGCATGGCGATGGTTTGGATGGCAAGGGTCCCAATCGGCTGGGGTGCGTCGTCAGTATGGTCTGTCATGTTGTTATCCGTAGAGCGTATGCGGCAGCCAGGTGGCGAGTTCCGGGAACAACGCCAGAATGCCCAGCATGATTAATTGTATGGCGATAAAGGGTATCACGCCCTGATAAATGTGCGTGGTTTTTACCTCCGGCGGCGCCACCCCGCGCAGATAAAACAGCGCGAACCCGAAGGGTGGGGTCAGAAACGAGGTTTGCAAGTTCAATGCAATCATCACGCCCAGCCAGATCGGGTCCAGCCCCATGCCCAGCAATACCGGGGCTACAATGGGCACCACCACAAAGGTGATCTCGATAAAGTCGAGAATAAAGCCGAGCAGGAAAATCAGCAGCATCACCATGACGGTGGCGCCGATCACGCCGCCGGGCATGGCAGCGAACAGGTTATGCACCGCCTCTTCGCCACCAAAGCCACGGAATACCAGCGAAAACAGGCTGGCGCCGATCAGGATCATGAACACCATGGCGGTGACCCGGCTGGTGGCGCGGACCACCTCGCCAACAATGGCCCGGTCCAGGTGCCGATTGGCGGCCGCCAGCAGCAGGGCGCCAAAGGCGCCGACCCCGGCGGCCTCCGTGGGGGTGGCCTTGCCGGTGAGAATAGAGCCGAGCACTGCGGCGATCAGCAGCAGCGGCGGAACCAGGCCGCCCAGCAGGGCGCGCCAGCCTCGGGGTTCGCCGTCAGTGGCGGCGAAGGCGGGCGCCCATTGCGGTTTCCACAGGCTGATCACCACCACATAAAGCAGGTACAGCCCCACCAGAATCAGCCCGGGAATCAGCGCCCCGACAAACAGATCGCCCACCGATACGGTGTCCAGCGACCACAGGCCCTGCTTGAGCTGGGCGTCCTGGTAGGCGTTGGCCAGCACATCGCCCAGCAACACCAGCGCAATCGACGGCGGAATAATCTGCCCAAGCGTGCCGGTGGCGCAGATCAGCCCGGTGGACAGCTGCGGCTGGTAGCCCTGACGGAGCATGGTGGGTAACGACAGCAGGCCCATGGTGACTACGGTGGCGCCCACAATGCCGGTGCTGGCGGCCAGCAGGGCGCCCACCAGGATGATCGCCAGCCCCATTCCGCCGGGTAACGGGCCGAACAGCTGACCCATGCTGGACAGCAGCTTCTCCGCCACCCGGGATTTTTCCAGCATTACCCCCATGAACACGAATAGCGGTACCGCCATCAGGGTGCTGTTCTCGATAATGCCGAACAGCCGGTTGGGCACAAAGGTCAGGTCCGAGGGGGAAAAGGTGCCGGTGAGGATGCCGCCGGCCGCAAACAGCAGCGCGGTGCCGCCCAGAGCAAAGGCCACCGGGTAGCCGGTGAGCAACACCAGGCAGACAGCCACGAACATCAGCAGCGGGAGCCATTCCATCACAGGCCCTCCTCCGGGTGCTGGTCGTGTTCGCTGATCCTGGCGGGTGGGCTGGCGCCCAGTAGCGTCAGGCCGTGGCGTAACAGTTCGGCGATGGCCTGAACGGTCAGCAGCGCGGGCAGCACCAGCAGCAGGGTCTTGAGCAGATAGACAAAGGGCAGGCCGCCATTGGCGGAACCTTCCTGCTCGCGCCAGCTGCTGGCCACATAGTCCAGTGACAACCAGAACATGGCGGCACACACCGGAAATAGCAGCAACAGGGTGCCCAGCAGGTTAACCCAGGCCCGGCCGCGCGGGCTGAAGCGCTGGTAAAGAACATCCACCCGGACATGCTCGTCTTCGGCCAGGGTGTAGGCGATGGCCAGCATGAACAGGCTGCCGTGCAGGTAGGTCAGGGACTCTTGCAGGGCGATGTTGCCGATATCGAAGCCGTAGCGCAGCACCACCACCAGCACCATGCCCAGCACCAGCAGCAGGGCCAGCCAGGCGCTGCCGCGGCCGATGGCGATGGTGAAGGCGGTAAGCCCTTGTTGGCAGTGCTGTAGGCGCTGTTTTCTCATTATTGTCGGGAGATCGGTGAAAATGGGCATTATACGGAAAACGCCACAGGCAGCACGCATTCAGCCTACATGCCCGGTTGGGCGTGGTGCATGATGCGTGTAGCCTGAATGCGATCTCGCTGTAATGTGGCTGTAACAAACCCTCTCTAGCATGCGCTGTGCTGAAACATGAACTGGCTTGCAAGACTTGTTGTTAAGAATAAACCGGGGTGGATCTTTCCTTACCAGCGCCGGTGCCATGTAACTAGGAGGCTTTTACTGTGAACTTCAAGATGAAAACAACACTGGCAGGTGCCGCGGCAGCGCTGGCTCTGGCTAGCGTACCGACCACCGCCATGGCGCGTGACACTATCTCTATCGTGGGTTCTTCCACGGTCTACCCGTTCGCCACCGTTGTGGCTGAGCGTTTTGGCCGTACCGGCAACGCCACCCCGAAAATCGAATCTACCGGTTCTGGCGGCGGCATGAAGCTGTTCTGTCAGGGCGTGGGCACCCAGCACCCGGACATCACCAACGCATCGCGTCGCATGAAGAAGTCCGAGTTCGAGCTGTGCCAGAGCAACGGTGTGAAAGACATCACCGAAGTGAAGGTCGGTTATGACGGTATCGTGATTGCCAATTCCGTGAAGGGTAAGCACATCGACCTGTCCCTGCGTGACGTCTTCCTGGCCTTGGCCAAGGATGTACCGAATCCGGATGGCAGCGAAGAGCTGGTCGCCAACCCCTACAAGACCTGGAAAGAAGTGAACCCGGCCCTGCCCAACGTGAAAATCGAGGTGTTGGGTCCGCCGCCGACTTCCGGTACCCGTGATGCGTTCAACGAGCTGGCCATCGAAGGCGGCTGTAAGACGTTCCCCTGGCTGAAAGCCATCAAGGGTGAAGACAAGTCCAAGTACAAGGCCATCTGCCGCAGCGTCCGTGAAGACGGCGCCTACGTGGAAGCGGGCGAAAACGATAACCTGATCGTGCAGAAGCTGGAAAAGAACCCGGATGCATTCGGTGTGTTCGGTTACTCCTTCCTGGATCAGAACCGCGGTGTGGTACAAGCTGCCAACGTTGGCGGTGTTGAGCCCACTTTCGAAGCGATCGGTTCCGGCGACTACCCGGTGTCCCGCTCCCTGTACTTCTACGTGAAGAAAGCTCACGTGGGTGTGGTACCGGGTATCGAAGGTTACGTGAAAGAGTTCACCAGCGAGAAAGCCTGGGGTGATCAGGGCTACCTGGCTGAGAAGGGCCTGATCCCGCTGGGTGATGACCTGCGCAAGTCCATGGCCAAGCAGGCCCGCGGCCTGAAGTCCATGACGGGCAACGAGCTGTAAGAAAGGAAATAAAAAAAAGCATGGATGCTTTTGGCCCGGTGGTATTTGCCACCGGGCTTTTTCGCCCCTGACAAGGCGTGTTTGTTCCACCAAGATTGCTGCGGTGATCTTGTTTGAGCAAATCCGATCGGAGTGATACATGCAAACCGGAAACCTGCTGTTGCTGTTGGTAGTGATGGTGGCCGGCGCTTACTACCTGGGGCTTCGCCGCTCCTTTGCGCTGGCCCGCCCGCTGGGCGGCATTCGCCACCTGCACTCGTTGCCGTTCTATTTCGCCATGCGTTCGGCCATGTGGTGTGCACTGCCAGCATTGGTGGTGCTGGGGCTGTGGCTGGCATTTGATGACAGCATCATTCGTCAGCAGGTGCTGGCCAGTTTGCCGGCGGAACTGCAGCCGACGGATGCGTCCAGTTATAACCTGACGCTCAGCAAAATCCAGAACGTTGCCAGTGGTGCGCTGCCTGTCAATTTCGTGGAGCCGCCCATCGCGGCAGCGGCGGAACATCTGCAGTCATTACGCCAGACCAGCGCCATGGCGCTGACGGTGGTAGTCATTGTGTTGTGCATGTTCGGCGGTGCCTGGGCCTGGCTGAAAGTGTCACCACAACTGCGTGCCCGCCAGCAGGTAGAGCGTGTGCTGCAGACGCTGTTCATGCTCTGCGCCACGGTGGCCATTCTTACCACCGTGGGCATCGTCATGTCGGTGCTGTTCGAATCCATCCGCTTCTTCGGCAAGGTGCCGGTGACGGACTTCCTGTTCGGGTTGCAGTGGAGCCCGCAGACTGCCCTGCGCGCTGACCAGGTGGCATCCGGAGGCGCTTTTGGTGCGGTGCCGTTGTTCATGGGCACCATGCTGATCTCGGCCATTGCCCTGTTGGTGGCAGTGCCGGTGGGCCTGATGTCAGCTATCTACCTGGCAGAGTACGCAAGCAAGCGGGTGCGCACGGTGGCCAAGCCGGCACTGGAAGTGCTGGCCGGGGTTCCCACGGTGGTCTACGGCTTCTTTGCCGCCCTGACGGTGGCGCCTTTTATTCGCGGTATGGGTGAATCCGTTGGCCTGGATGTGGCCTCGGAGTCGGCTCTGGCGGCGGGCCTGGTAATGGGCATCATGATTATTCCGTTTGTGTCATCCCTGGCAGATGACGTGATTACGGCGGTGCCCCAGGCCATGCGTGACGGTTCATTGGGGCTGGGCGCCACCAAGAGTGAAACCATCAAGAAAGTGATTTTCCCGGCGGCGCTGCCGGGGATCATGGGGGGCATTTTGCTGGCGGCCTCCCGTGCCATTGGTGAAACCATGATTGTGGTGATGGCCGCCGGCCTGGCCGCCAATTTGACCGCCAACCCGCTGGAAGCGGTCACCACCATCACCGTACAGATTGTGACTCTGCTGACCGGCGACCAGGAATTCGACAGCGCCAAGACCCTGGCGGCCTTCGCCCTGGGCCTGATGTTGTTCATCACTACCCTGGTCATGAATATCTTCGCGCTGCATATCGTGAAGAAATACCGCGAGCAGTACGACTAGCGTCGGGAGAAAAATGATGAGCCAAACCACAGAAAAAGTTCGCAAGACCCTGGCCCGACGCTACCGGGCAGAGAAACGCTTCAAGGCCTTTGGTCTTGGTGCGATTGGCATCGGTTTGATGGCGTTGGTGCTGCTGTTCACCGATATTATCGGCAAGGGTCACAGTGCTTTCGTGGAGTATGAAATCCAGCTGCCGGTGACCTTTGATGCCGAAGTGATGGATGTCAGTGACCCCCGTGATGAAGAGCAGCTCAACTATGGTAATTACCAGGGGGTGATTCGTGACGCCCTGGCAGACCGCTTTCCCGGCGTGGAGTCCCGCCTGGACACCCGTGCCCTCAATCAGTTGGTGAGCACCGGTGCCGGTTATGCCCTGCGTGACATGCTGCGCGAGGATCCTTCCCTGCTGGGTGAGACCCGTACTCTCTGGTTGCTGGCCGATGACGATGTGGACCTGTTTCTCAAGGGGAATGAAAAGCAGCGCGAAGACAGCCGCCTGAACGAGAAGCAACAGGCCTGGGTGGCGGAGCTGGAAGCCTCCGGGGAAACCCGCATGGTTTTCAACCAGTCGCTGTTCAGCTACGGCGATTCCCGTGAGCCGGAGCAAGCCGGTATTCTGGGCGCGATCCTGGGTTCCCTGTTCACCATGATCGTGACGCTGGTGCTGAGTTTTCCCATCGGTGTGGCCGCGGCGGTCTATCTGGAAGAGTTTGCTCCCAAGAACCGCTTCACCGATTTCATTGAGGTGAACATCAACAACCTGGCGGCGGTGCCGTCGATCATCTTCGGTCTGTTGGGGCTGGCGGTGATTATCGGCTTGTTTGGATTGCCCCGTTCGGTGCCGCTGGTAGGCGGTATCGTGCTGACGCTGATGACGTTGCCGACCATCATCATTTCCAGCCGCGCGGCGATCAAGGCCGTGCCGCCCAGTATCCGCCAGGCGGCCATGGGGTTGGGCGCCTCGAAAATGCAGGTGGTGTTGCACCATGTGCTGCCGTTGGCCCTGCCCGGCATGCTCACCGGCGCCATCATCGGCATGGCCCAGGCGCTGGGGGAAACGGCGCCGCTGCTGATGATCGGCATGGTGGCCTTTATTGTGGACCTGCCCGCCGGCCCGCTGGATGCGGCAACCGTGCTGCCGGTGCAGATTTACCTGTGGGCAGACAGCCCGGAACAATCTTTCGAATCCCTGGCGTCCGCCGCCATCATGGTGCTACTGGCTTTCCTGATCACCATGAACACGCTGGCGGTGATTCTGCGCAAGCGCCTTGAGCGGCGCTGGTAACGGACGGATAACGAGGAACTGAGTTATGGAAACCGCACAGCAACTGGACAAACCGGCTCTGGGCACCAATGATGCGGCCAGAGACAAGGCCATAAATGAGCAAGCAGCGATGACACAAGACTCCCCCTATCCAGACCAGACCGTGGGCACGCCCTTTGTGGATGACCCGAAAATGCGCCTGCGCGATGTGGAGGTGTTCTATGACGATAACCAGGCGATCCATGGCGTCAGCCTGGATATCGGCAAGAATGAGGTGGTGTCACTGATCGGTCCGTCCGGTTGTGGTAAATCCACGTTCCTGCGTTGTCTCAATCGCATGAACGACACTATCGATATTTGTAAGGTGAAGGGCAGCCTGCATCTGGAAAGCCAGGATCTGTATGACCCCAAGCTGGATGTGGTGGAGCTGCGCGCCCGGGTGGGCATGGTGTTCCAGAAGCCCAACCCCTTCCCGAAATCCATTTATGACAACGTGGCCTATGGCCCGCGTATTCACGGCCTGGCCAACAAGAAATATGACCTGGACGAAATCGTGGAAACCAGCCTGCGCAAGGCCGGGCTGTGGGAAGAAGTGAAAGACCGTCTGCACGCACCAGGCACGGGCCTGTCCGGCGGTCAGCAGCAGCGTCTGTGTATTGCCCGCACCATTGCGGTGAGCCCGGAAGTGGTGCTGATGGATGAGCCCTGTTCCGCGCTGGATCCCATTGCCACCGCCAAGATCGAAGAGCTGATCAGCGAGCTGAGCGAGTCTTATACCATCGCCATCGTGACTCACTCCATGCAGCAGGCCGCGCGGGTATCGCACCGTACCGCCTATTTCCACCTGGGTCGTCTGGTGGAAATGAATGATACCGAGACTGTGTTCACCAAGCCCGAACACGATCTGACGGAAGCTTATATCACTGGCCGCTTCGGTTAACGCGCGGGTAAGGAGAGCAAGAGAATGGACCGTATGCATTTTGGCGAGCATAGCTCGACCCAGTTTAACGAAGCGCTGGAATCCATCCGTAACCACCTGATGGAAATGGGTGGTCTGGTGGAAAAGCAGGTAGTGGATGCGCTTCAGGCATTGCTGCAGGCAGACTCGGCGCTGGCAGAAAAAGTGATAGAAACCGAAGACCGGGTCGATAATCTGGAAATTCTGATCGACGAGCAATGCACCAAGGTGTTGGCGCTGCGCCAGCCGGCGGCGTCGGATTTGCGTTTGATTATTGCCGTGTCCAAGGCGGTGTCCGACCTTGAACGCATTGGTGATGAGTCAGCCAAAATTGCCCGCATGGGGCTGCAGTTGGCGGAAGAAGGCGAGTCGCCCCGCGGTTATGTGGAAGTGCGCCATATCGGTAACCATGTGCGCAACATGCTGCGCGATTCCCTGGATGCCTTTGCCCGCTTCGATGCCCAGAAAGCGTTGGCCGTGGCCGCCGAAGACAAAGAAGTGGACCTGGAATATCGCAGCGCCATGCGCTCGCTGGTCACCTTCATGATGGAAGATCCGCGGGCCATTTCCCGGGTACTCAACATCATCTGGTCCCTGCGCGCCCTGGAGCGCATCGGCGACCATGCCCGCAATATCGGCGAACAGGTGATCTATCTGGTGGAAGGCAAGGATGTGCGCCATATCAGCATCGATGAGATCGAAAAGAAGCTGAAGGAATAAAGGCCGCTACGAGCTTCAAGCGGCGAGCTACAAGGAAAACCCGCTCCTGCGATCTTTTACAAGGCCGTGCCTGATCTTCGGGCGCGGCCTTTTTCTTTCCGTCATCGTCATGAAATCGCCCCGCGATGTTGAATGAAGCATGTTGCGTGTCGCGTATCATGTCGCTAATATCCGTATTTCCGAATATGCGGATATAAGGTTCGCACATGCTTACACCCACCCAGCTCTGCAAATGCCTCGGCGACGATATTCGCCTCAGCCTGATCTGCCTGCTGCACGGTCAGGGGGAGGTCTGCGTGTGCGATCTGGTGGAGGCCATGCAGGCGCCGCAGTCCACTGTGTCTCGCCACCTGGCCCAGCTGCGCCAGTGCGGGTTGGTGGTGGCTCGGCGGCAGGGTACCTGGATGCATTACCGCGTTAATCCGAATCTGCCCGCCTGGGCACAGCAGACGTTGGCAAGTCTGGTATCACCGGCCTGCGACGCCCTGTCCCTGACACTTCCTGTCTCTGCCTGCTGCGAGAACTGACATGCAACTGCAACCCATGACGATCCTGGTACTGTGCACCGGCAATTCCTGCCGTTCCATTATTGGTGAAGCGTTGATCAATGCCCTGGGCGAAGGCCGTTTTCGGGGACTCAGTGCCGGCAGCCATCCCACCGGTGAGGTGAACCCGGGGGCGCTGGCGGTACTGAGACGCCATGGTATTACTCCGCAAAACCCGGCCTCCAAGTCCATGGACGATCTGGCCGATGAAACTATCGATCTGATCATTACCGTCTGCGACAGCGCTGCCGGAGAAGCCTGCCCGGTGTGGCTGGGGGATGTGCCCAAACTGCATTGGGGGTTGCCGGACCCGGCCCATGCGCAAGGCACGGACGAGGAGATTGCGGCGGCCTTTGAGGCCACCTACCGGCAATTGGAAAAACGGCTTCAGGCACTGTTCGCTGTGTCGCTGGATGATCTTGGCAAGACAGGTCTGGTGGCCTGCGGCGAACAAATCCACCGGGACATGGAGGACCTCTGATGCCGTTCTTCGAGCGTTATCTGAGTGTCTGGGTCGGCCTGGCGATTATTGCAGGGATGGCTCTGGGCTTGGCGGTGCCTCCGTTGTTCCAGGCGGTGGCGGCGTTTGAGTACGCCCATGTGAACCTGGCGGTGGCGGTATTTATCTGGGTGATGGTCTACCCGATGATGATCCAGATTGATTTCACCGCCATCAAGAAAGTGGGGCAGAACCCGCGGGGGTTGTTGCTCACTCTGGTGATCAACTGGTTGATCAAACCGTTTACCATGGCGGCGCTGGGCTGGTTGTTCTTCAAGGTCTTCTTCGCCGGCTGGGTGGATCCGCAAACCGCCACAGAGTATATCGCCGGCATGATCCTGTTGGGTGTGGCGCCCTGTACGGCCATGGTGTTTGTGTGGAGCCAGCTGACCAAGGGCGATGCCAACTACACCCTGGTGCAGGTGTCCGTAAACGACATCATTATGGTGTTCGCGTTTGCCCCTATTGCCGGCTTGTTGCTGGGTGTCAGCGACATTACTGTGCCCTGGGACACCTTGCTGCTGTCGGTGGTGCTCTATGTGTTGTTGCCGCTGATCGCCGGGTTTATGACCCGGCAATGGCTGGGCAGTGATGAGCGTGTGGCTCACTTTGTAGGGAGCCTCAAACCGGTCAGCGTCATGGGGCTGCTGGCCACGGTGGTGCTGTTGTTTGGCTTTCAGGCCGAAACCATTCTCGCCAAACCCATGGCCATCGTGCTGATTGCCATTCCGTTGTTGATTCAGACCTACGGCATTTTTGTTATCGCCTACTGGGCGGCAAAACGCCTGCGGCTGAAGCACAACGTGGCCGGCCCCGCCTGTTTGATTGGCACCAGTAACTTCTTCGAGCTGGCGGTGGCAGTTGCGATCAGTGTGTTCGGCCTGCATTCCGGTGCCGCCCTGGCGACGGTGGTCGGGGTGCTGGTGGAGGTGCCAGTGATGTTGTCGCTGGTGGCGATTGTGAATCGTACTTCGCACTGGTTCGAAAAAGACCAGTTGATAGTGGACAGTTGAAAGTTGACAGCTAAAACAGAAAGAGTCGCATTGATGCAAGATATTCCAAACCTTGAGCAGGACAGCTTCCAGGTACCAACCACGGATGAGGTGTTTCGTGATCGGCCGTCCAGTCACAAGCCGCGCATTCTGTTGCTGTATGGATCGTTGCGAACCCGTTCCTTCAGTCGGTTGGTGGTGATGGAGGCGGCGCGCTTGCTGGAGGCCATGGGCGCAGAAACAAAAATTTTCCATGCCGATGGGTTGCCGTTACCGGACAGCGAAGACGTGGCACACCCCAAGGTGCAGGAGCTGCGTGATCTGGTGACCTGGAGTGAAGGCATGGTGTGGTGCTCGCCGGAGCGTCACGGTGCCATGACCGGCATCATGAAAGCACAGATCGACTGGATTCCCCTGTCTATTGGGGCGGTTCGCCCGACCCAGGGCAAGACCCTGGCGGTGATGCAGATCAGCGGCGGTTCCCAGTCGTTCAACGCGGTGAATCAGCTACGTGTATTAGGGCGTTGGATGCGCATGGTTACGATTCCCAACCAATCTTCTGTGCCGAAAGCCTTCCTGGAATTCGATGAGAATGATCGTATGAAGCCGTCAGGGTTTTATGATCGCATCGTGGATGTGATGGAAGAACTGGTGAAGTTCACCTACTTGACCCGTGACCGCAGTGACTACCTCACCGATCGTTATTCAGAGCGCAAGGAGTCTGCCGAGCAGCTTATGGCGCGGGTGAATCAACGGAGTATGTAACAGGAGACACTGCACGCTTCATGCAACAGGCTTCATGCTCAAGCGGCAGCTTACTTTTATTCACAGCAAAGGCAGACAGGAATTATAACGATCATTGTCCGGTGCGTGGCGAAAGCATAGCCGTTGGTCTTGGCGGGTCAGCGTGTCGTCCTTGCCCGGTGTCCAGGGGTTGTCTGCCCGCTGTGATGTATCGGTATCACCCAGCGTTTTCAGTAACGCCATGCGCGCTTCCAGATGCACCAGTCGAAGCAGGTATTCCTTGAAATTCGGGGATGCGGTTTCCAGCAGAATATTACCGATGGGGTTGCGAATTGCCTCGCTCGTTGAGGTTGGTTCGGGCTGGAACGTATCAGCTTCAATAACGTCAACCGGCTGCTCCGACAGGTCTGCATAGTGCTGATAAAGCGGCAGCATGCGATTCACGCTGATGTTTTTTTTCAGGCCCGCCTTGAATTGTAGTTCCTCAAACCAGCTCGCGCTTTGTTGTCCCTCACGGTATTGCTCATGGAGAAAGAAATGCGCCATCAGCGAGAATTCTTTCTTCAATGGCGAATGAAAACTTCTTTCTGTCGGGCTCAATGACGCAAGATTCGGCGCGGACATTTTTCCCTGTTGAACCAGAAGCGCCACCAGTTGCAGTTTTTCGGCCAGCATGGCGTTGGCGATCATCTTGCTGATCAGGCTATGGTCCTGTGCCAGCCAGTGGCGAAGCTGCTGGATTTCTTTGCCGATGTTTTCCCCTGGGGTTTCGCTGATTGCCCAGGCCAGAGACTGCAGA
>NZ_LWFX01000925.1:0-7095 GCF_001635175.1 Alcanivorax sp. HI0083
CCCGGCGCGGTATCGAGGCGGCGAAGGTGGTGTTTTCCGATCCAGCCCAGAGAGAGAAATTGTCCCGATACCATGATGATAAAACAGACTGGGTGTTGGCTGCCTGGATTGATACCTGGTTGGGCGAGCCGTTTCGTGACTGGAATCTGGATCGTGTGTTGGCCTCCCTGCAGCGACCCTTGCTTTGTCTTCACGGTGACGCTGATGAATATGGGTCGGTAGCCCATCCGCAGCGGTTGTGCGACAAGGCTGCGGCCGAGGCGAGTCTGGTGATTTTTCCTGGTGGTGGACATTTTCCTCACAGGGAGAGTGAGGCCAGGGTGGTTGCGGCGATCGCCCGGTTTATAGAGAAGAGAGCCTGAGTCCGGCTAAGGACACTTATAGCATCGGCACCAGCCAGTTGCCCAGCAGCAGGCTGGCGCCTCCCAGGTAGCAGCTGCCAATTAGAATCGGGTCGGATTGCAGGGTGCGTCGTCGGGCGTGGTAGTACAGTCCTGCGGCCAGCAGGCACAGCGCAGCCAGGCCAACGGTTATTCCCATTATTGTTTGCATATCAGGATCCCGGAATCGTAGCGATTCCTTGTTGTAACGCCTCTCTGACTCAATGGTCAATGGCCTGAGTCGATAGCCAGGCAGGCGGCTGGCCGCTGATTCCTCGACTCAGCCAATAATGCCTTGGGCCTGCAGGTCTGCAAATTCCGCCTCACTCAAACCCAGCTCATCACGGAGCACGGCCTGGTTATGGCTGCCCACTTCGCCACCGGGCCAGCGGGTTTCGCCGGGGGTGTCCGCCAGCCGAGGTGTAATGGCCGGGACCTTGAGCGGTTTGCCGTTGATTTCCACCTGCTGGAACAGGCCGCGGGCCTGGAAGTGCGGGTCTTGCATCATGTCGGCCACGGAATAGATGGGGCCGGAGGGCACCCGGGCTTCTTCGAGTATGGCAAGGACCTGGTCACTGGGCAGGCTGCGGCACCAGCTGTCCAGCGCGGCGTCGATGGCCTCTTCGTGCTCCACGCGACCGGCGTTGCTGGCCATGGCGGGATCCTCAGCCATATCGGGGCGGCCGGCGGCGGTCATCAAGCGTTTGAAAATGGAATCGCCGTTGCCGCCGATCACCACGAACTTGCGGTCGGCGCAGCGGTAGGTGTTGGTGGGAACAATGCCGGTGACGGTGGAGCCGGCGGGTTCTCGGATGACGCCGGCCCCATCGAATTCCGGAATCACCCCTTCCAGCAGGTTGAACACGGATTCGTAGAGGGCCACATCCACGACCTGCCCCTGCTCACTGTTCTGTCGCTCGAACAGCGCCAGCAAAATGCCCAGCGCTGCGTGCAGCCCGGCGATGGTGTCGCCCAATGACAGGTTGGGGCGCACCGGGCGCTCGCCGGGAAAGCCGTTCACATAGCGCAGGCCGCCAATGCCTTCGCACACCGAGGCGTAGCCGGGTTTGCTGGCGTAGGGGCCGGTCTGGCCGTAGCCGGAAATGCGGGTATAAATCAGCCCCGGGTTGTCGGTGGCAAAGCTGTCCGGGCCCAGCCCCCAGGTTTCCATGGTGCCCGGGCGGAAGTTCTCGATGACCACATCGGCACCCACCATCAACCTGCGAGCCAGGGCCTTGCCCTGGTCGGTTTTCAGATCCAGGGTGACCGACTTCTTGTTGCGCCCCAGGCTGCGCCACCAGAACGAGGTGCCGTCCTCATCCAGTTTGCGCCAACCGCGAATCGGGTCGCCACCGGGGGGTTCCACTTTCACCACATCGGCGCCGAAGTAGGCCAGCAGGGTACCGGTAAAAGGCCCGGCGAGTAGCTGTCCCAGTTCGATAACGCGCACCCCCTCCAGGGGCTGGCGGCGGGATGAGGGTTGAGTCATGGAGCCTCCAGGGCAGTGGTTTTAACAAGCTCATAAGCCTAGCGGATTCAACAGGGCAGTGGCAGTGGCGCTGTTGACTGTAGCCATCGGCAAGGCGAGCGAATTGTGTCAGCCATGGCCGGGCCTATACAATCCGCGGCCAGCCACGAGGAAAACCCATGACCCCGGAACGTTACCGCCGCATCTGCGACACCCTGGACCGCCGCCAGCCTGACCTGACTGTGATCATGGATGGCGTGCACAAACCCCATAATATTGCTGCCATTGTGCGTACTTGTGACGCGGTGGGGATTCTTGATGTGCACGCGGTGCTGCCCAAGAACCGGGCCCGCATGGCGGCGGGTACGGCCATGGGCTCGCAGCGTTGGGTACAGGTGCATAAGCGCGATGAAAGCACCGACGTGATCCGTGAATTGCAGGGCCAGGGGGTGCAGGTGCTGGCGGCGCATTTGTCCGATGATGCAATTCCCTACCGGGAGGTGGATTACACCCGGCCAACGGCGCTGTTGTTGGGCACCGAAAAATTCGGCGTCAGCGACGAGGTGGCCAGCGTGGTGGATCAGAATGTGACCATTCCCATGATGGGCATGGTGGAGTCATTCAATGTGAGTGTGGCGGCGGCGATTATTCTTTCCGAAGCCTGTGAGCAGCGCCGGGCGAAAGGGTTTTATGATCAGCCTCGTGTGGACGCCGCTCGCTACCACGAGCTGCTTTTCCGGTGGGGCTATGCCCGTATCGCCCGTTTATGCGACGCCCACGGCGTGCCATACCCTGAGCTGGATGAAGAGGGGCAGGTGAAAGACAGCGCCGCGCTTACGGCGCTGTTGCAGAAGACCCAGACGGAGTCGTAGCGGCGGGTTTGCTTGCCGGCTTGGTGGCGGGGGGAGCAACCGGCCCCAGCGGTGTCGCTGTGGGGGCGTGGCTCACCTGCCACTGAAAGTCGCTGGCCCCGCCTTCGCCTACCCAGGCCGGGAACCACAGGGTGTTGTCCATGGTGGCGTAGCGCAGGCGGCGGATATCGATACCCTGATCGTTGGCCAGGGTGATCATCCGGGCCAACACCTGGCCATGATGAATCTGGTCCACCGCCGGGGTGGTATCGACGATGGCCTGGTGAACGATCTGGTTGAAGGTGTCGCGGGGGATGCCGGAGAAATTCATCCGGTCCAGATCCGCAATAAAGGCATCGGCCAACTCATCCACGGTGCCGATGCGACCATCGGCTTTCAACTCAGCCAGCTTCTTGTTGACCACTTCATCGTATTTCTCGAATGCGCCGTCCTGTTCGGCGGCGGCCAGGGCCACAATGGCTTCGCCCAGGCTGTCCATGTTCTGGAAGTCGAGCTTGGGGATCGCGCCCATCAGATCAATCACCGTATCGGGAATGCCTTCGCTCTGGAAACCCAGCCGCGGGGTGGCACCGGGATCGCGCTCGTACTTGGTGGTGCTGTTGGCATCATCCTCGTAGAACATGTTCATGGTCACGCCATCCAGAAAGGCATCGAACAGGCCGTTGGGCACCACCGGCATGTGGTTGCTGAAGAACATTTCCCAGCCCTGGTTGGAATCCAGGTGTAGCCAGTCGCCGGGCAGGCGAGTGGCGTTCATGCGGGTTTCGAAGTCGCTCATGGTGCCGTCCACGATCCCGTACTGTTTGTCGTCGTAGACGGAATCAAAGGTCAGCCGGGCGCCATCCAGGTTCTGGAAATCGATGGCAAAGTGAATGCGCGGCTCACGCAGGAACATCAGGAAAAACTTCAATACCTTCATGCTGCCGATGGCGAACCGGGAGGGAATGGTCACCGACTGTTCGTAGAAATCCACCTGGAATTTCTGGCTGAAAAAGGTAGGCAGATAGGCATACCAGACCCGCGCCTTGACCAGCATGGAGGCGCGCACGGCGCCGTCACGCACGGCCAGGGGGGTGGCTTTGATGTTCTTGCGGGTATCCAGGTCCACGCGCAGGTTCTGGTTGAGGATACCGGTGCTGATATTCACATACACATTATCAAAGACATTTTTGTCCTTGTGGGGTCCCAGGCGCGGCGCCATGGACTGGATCTGGGTGAAATCCCTGGGTTCATACTCCATGCGCATCAGGGTGGTCTGGATCCAGCCTTCGTCCAGATTCACCTCCACATAATCCGCCCGTGAACGTTCGCTGTTATTGCGCACCAGATACAGATAGCGGGGTTTGTTACGCGGCGAGTCGAGACGGATTTCTTCCAGCATCTGCCCTTCGGCCAGGGTGTGCTGCGCCGGATCGAAGCGGTCCCAGCCGCCATCGCGGAACATGAAAACCAGTTCATCAAAATCGTCAAAAATGCCGGGCTCGCCTTCCGCCTTGCTGTCGTTTTCACCCTCAATCCAGATCAGGCCGGTCTTGTCGAACTCGTCGATCTGGTAGGGCACCGGAATCAGCTTGCCGGCCCGCACGGCCATTAACGACAGTTCCTCGGTGGGGATACCGTTGTGGCGGGGCAGGTCGTAGCCCTTGATTTCCATGGGGTACAGGTAGGTGAACTGGGTGGTATCCAGCGCTTTAAGGGTGTAATCCAGCTGTGCGGTGGAGATGCGAGTCAACCCGGTGGCCCAGCGGCCCATGGCACTGGGGTCGGCCTTGTAGAACTCCACGAAATGTTTGAAATAGGCGTCGGGTACGCCGTCTGTCCAGATTTCCCGTGCCTTGAGGGGGCTAGTCACACTGAGCAGTAGCGCGATAACGCCAATCCATCCCTGTCTGCCGGTCATTTTGTTATTCTCTTCGACGATTTCGGATAGGAAAAGTAGGCCCTAGAGTATGACAACAGAACAGGAAAAAGTAGGCCTCAACGCCTTGCACGAACGGCTCCACCGCGTATTACCGGCGGTGTCCCTGTCGTGCCAGGCATTGCCACAAACGCCCGCCCTGCGCCTGTGGCTGCTGGATGAGCTGTTCCCGGAGCAGGCGCTGGACCCGGAAATCGTCAACGCGATCATGGAAGAGCCGCCGTACTGGTCGTTCTGCTGGGCTTCCGGGCAGGTGCTGGCGCAGTATCTGCTGGATAATCCCGAGCAGGTGGCCGGCCGTTGTGTGGTGGATGTGGGCCCGGGTTCGGGGGTGGTCGCCATTGCCGCTGCCATGGCCGGGGCACGCAAGGTCATCGCCTGTGATCTGGACGAGGATGCGCTCACGGCCACGGCCATGAACGCCCGGGAGAACGGCGTCGAGGTGGTGCTGAGCAATGATCTGGACTCCTCCCTGGCAGAGGCGGACCTGGTGACAGCCGCAGATATTCTCTATGACCGCGATAACCTGCCGTTACTGGCTCGCTTTCAGGCTGCCGGTGCGGTGCTGCTGGCGGATTCCCGGGTGCCGGACCTGAACCCGCCGGGCTACCGGCTGCTGGGGGAGTGGCAGTCCTGTACCTGGCCGGATCTGGGGGAATCGCGGGAGTACAACGGCGTTCGTCTGTTTGCTTCGGAACCGTAGACGCTTGCGCTGGTCAGAAAAAAGTGGGTGACGCCTAATCCCCGGTACCAGCGATTGCGGGTCGGGCATTTCTGGGTGGCATCCGGTACTGGACTTTTAGCCCATCATCCCTTTTATCGATGATGCTTTCCTTGAAACAGGAGGAACAACCGTTGTTTGAAAAAACGTTGTCTACGCAAAAAAAACCAATCCTTCCCGTCGTCTGGGTGCTGACGCTGTTATGTGTTGCCTTTTCCCCGGTTCAGGCGGCTTTGCCTGCTGTCACGGCCGAAGGGGACGCGCTGCCCTCGCTGGCGCCCATGCTGGAAAAAACCTCGCCGGCGGTGGTGAATATTGCCATTGAAACCCGGGTGCGGGCGGCGCGTAACCCGTTAATGGATGACCCTTTCTTCCGTCGCTTCTTCAATATGCCGGAACGCCAGCGGCCCTCCGAGCGCCGCGCTGCCAGCGCTGGCTCCGGGGTGATTGTGGATGCTGCGGAAGGCTATGTGCTGACCAACGCCCACGTGGTCAAGAACGCCGATAATATCGAAGTCACGCTCACCGATGGCCGTGAACTGTCGGCGGAACTGGTGGGTGTGGATGAGGAAGTGGATCTGGCCGTCCTGAAACTGGAAGACGCGGAACGCCTTACCCAAATTGCCATCGCCGATTCCACTGGCCTGCGGGTCGGTGATTTCGTGGTCGCCATTGGTAACCCTTTCGGGCTTGGCCAGACCGTGACCAGCGGTATCGTTTCCGCGCTGGGTCGCACAGGGCTGGGCATTGAAGGCTATGAAAGCTTTATCCAGACCGATGCGTCCATTAATCCGGGCAACTCCGGTGGTGCGCTGGTCAACCTGCGTGGTGAGCTGGTGGGTATCAATACGGCGATTCTGGCGCCGGCTGGTGGCAATGTGGGTATCGGTTTTGCCATCCCCACCGAGATGGCCGAGAACGTGATGCAGCAGCTGATCGAACACGGTGAAGTGCGCCGCGGCATGCTCGGCGTCACCATTCAGGACCTGACGGCGGAGTTGGCGGAAGCCTTTGGTGTAGAGCGTCAGCGCGGCGTGGTGATCACCCAGGTCGTAGAAGACAGTGCGGCAGAGAGAGCCGGCCTGAAAAGCGGTGATGTGGTCACCGCCGTGGACGGCCGCCCAGTAAACCGTGCGGCGGACCTGCGTAACAAGGTGGGCATGGCGCCGGTGGGCGAAAAAGTGACCCTGAGCATCCTGCGTGACAGCAAGAAAAAAGATGTCACCGCCGTGATCAGTGAGTCATCACGGGAAACCGCTGGCGGTGAAGCTGTTTCCAAATTCCTGGAAGGCGCCAACCTGCGCGACCTGCGCAAGGGCGAGCTGCAACATGCCGACGCCGGTGTGCTGGTCGACGAAGTAGAGCGAGGCTCCCCGGCCTGGCGAGCCGGGCTGCGCAACGGTGACGTGATCATCAACGTGAACCGCCAGGACGTGGAAACCATGGACGAGTTACGCAAGGCCGTGGACGATAAAGAAGCGGCCCTGTTGTTGCGGGTTAACCGCAACGGCGGCGTGTTCTTTGTGGTGGTGCGTTAATCGACTAACCCTCAAGCTGTAGCAAGAAAGCCGGCATTAATAGTCGGCTTTTTTGTGGGCGGCCCTTATAGTAAGTTTTCGTAGGTCGACTTAGGCGTAGCCGTAAGCCGACAATCTGTCTTCTTTCTGGCTGCGTTGTTGGGCGTCGGATTACGGCCTTCGGCCTCTCTGTGCCCTTGGGTAAATCCGACCTGCTTT
>NZ_LWFX01000926.1:0-6213 GCF_001635175.1 Alcanivorax sp. HI0083
CACCTTTTGCGCGGTCGCTACGCTCCCATTTTCGCGCAAAAGGCGCCCAAAGTAAGCTGCGGCTGAGCGCGGCGTTAAGTGCATAAAGGAATCATGGCTTGTTCGAATCAAATGAATTGAATGAAATTCTCAAGTCAGAGCTGGCTCGAGGCAACGAAATTGCCGAGGAATCAGCTTGGCCACCCAAATGCAAGAAAATAGTTATTCTAAAGCGTCGTTTTCATCACTCGTATGAAGATAGCGGCCTAGATTACCGAAAAATAAATGATCCGCATTATTGGTATGCGGAGTACTCTACAAGCAATCAGGCTGAGTGTTTAGCATGCAAATGAGCAAGCACTTAACAAGCAAAGGCAGCATCGCCCCTTCGGGGCTGGACCTCGCTACGCTCGGCCGCTGCTTTGGGCGTTAGCCAGAATACAGCTTGAGGGGAGAAATGGATTCACCATATAAAAAAAGCATCTGGGATTTTGATGCTAGGTATGGAATAGACTCAGCTGAAATTGGCGATTCAGAAAGGAAGACAATTTCTAGGTTGATGTCTGTTGATGCGGCAAAGAAAAACGTGCCACCTGTGCCGATTAGTGGATTGCTTGAAATTTCCAATCTAGCAAAAGGAATGCCGGATGCGGTGAGCGCAACGAAAGAAGACATAGAGAACTTCATCGGTTTGGCGAAGCGGTTTAACGGGGCAGGAGTGCCAACTGTTATTTGTATGTTGGCGGTTGAAACAGATGGCGACTACCCTCCTATGGATAGAAGGTTTAGTTCGGGGCTGGAAAAAAAGGGCATTGTTTCAAAGGCTTATAGGAAATCACTTAAGGGTGGCAGCATTAAAAAGTTCTCTAGGGTATATGTAGAAAAGGTCATCCCTGCATGGAAAGAGAGCTTAAAGGGCCGCACTCCTCAGGAAGCTGATAACTACTGGGGGCGAGGCGGAAGCGATGGCTAACAAGAGCATGTTGCGGATAAATTTCCGCTACGCTCCAATTTTCCGCAAATGCTGGCGTTATGTGTGAGGGTAGATGGTTGAGGCTATGGGGAGAGAGCTGAAAGTAAGGCCTCTATTTCGGGGGTTGGCAGGCATTCTATTTGTGGTGTGTGTGCTCGATTTGCTGGCAATCGTTGTCTTTTCGTTCCTCGAACCATTCAGCCCGTATGCCCTTCTAGGAATTGCCGTCATTGGAGTATTGTCACATGTTTCTGGAATGGTGCTTTTCAAGGGAGTTCCTCCTGGATATTTTAGGTTCGCAAATGGGGCAGATGATAAGGCACATAACAAGTAGCAGCAGGCCGACTTTCGCGGCTGTGCTAGGCGTTATGCCTCCAAGTTCCCCAAGAAAAGTAGACACCTCACTACAACCTAATGAGGTGTTTTATTATGGCCAAGAAACGTAAGAACAAATACAACCACTACACCGAGGACTTCCGCAGGGAGGCGGTGCGCAGATCGGAAGATCCAGGTACCAGCGCCGTGGAGGTGGCTCGTGAGCTCGGTATCCACCCTGGTCAGATTTATAACTGGCGCAGGCAGTACAAACGACTTTCTGATAAGCAGTTCAATAGCATGCAAGGTGTTGATTACTCCCGGCAGGAAAGCGAAGAGATGCGCGCGCTCAAAAGAGAGATCGTGGATCTGAAAGAGGAAAATGAATTCCTAAAAAAGGCGACGGCGTACTTCAGCAAAGACAAGTGGTGAAGTACGCCTTTATTGAATCGCTACGTGGCCAGTATCCGGTCACCAAGATGTGCCGCTGGGCAGGCGTGAGCCGGTCTGGATACTACAAGTGGCGTAATCGGAAGCCTAGTCCACGTCAGCTCCGCCAATTGGAGGCTGAGCGCCAGCCGGTAACGCTCTTTAAGCGCTTCAAGTCCCGGTATGGGGCGCCACGCATGACCGTCGAGCTAAATGAGAGCGGCTGTGATATCAGCGAGAATACGGTTGCCAAATTGATGGCGAAACGTGGGCTTAAGGCCAGGAATGGGAAGGGCTACAAGTATTTCCCTGATGTTATGGCCCACAATCATGTCAGTGACAATCTTCTTAGAAGAAACTTTACCGCCAGCCGTCCAGATGAGAAGTGGGTATCAGACATTACCTACATCAAAGTCGAAAAGGGCTTTGTTTATCTGGCTGTGGTGATGGACCTATTCTCCCGAAAGATCGTGGGCTGGTCGCTGGATACGACAATTACGAATCAGCTGATTATTGATGCCTTCAATATGGCAAGGGACTCCAGGAATGTAGAGCCAGGGCTCATACTGCATTCGGACAGAGGGGTTCAATATCGCTCGGGCGAGTACCAGGCGTTGTTGCTCAGTGAAAAGATAAGACCTAGCATGAGCCGAAAAGGGAATTGCTGGGATAATGCGGCAATGGAGTCGTTCTTTGCTCGGTTCAAGGTGGAAGCGCTTTATGCCGAGGATGTATCGAATAAGAAAGAGGCGTACTCCTGCGTCTTCGACTACATTGAAATGTTCTACAACAGCCACCGTCGGCATAGCACACTGGGGTATAAAAGCCCTAACACGGTTGAGCAGGAATACCTGAAGATGTGTGCGTAAATCAGTGTCTACTTTTGGTGGGGAAGATCAGAGTAAATCAGTATGAAGAAACTCAAAGCTCTCATTTTGGGGTTGGTAGGAGCCTCGTCCGTGGCAAGTGCTGAAGTGGAGATGAAATACTATCCTTCTGCTGGTGACGTATTTGAGGTGCAGGCGCCCGCAGACTGGCAGCAAAACGCCAACTCTGACTACCTTTCAATTTCTAGCCCCGATGGCAGAGTTTCTATTACCGCCAGCGCGTACAGCAAAGAAGGTGGAAGTTTGCAGGAGTTTGCCGAATACAGATTCAGTTCCGTACAGGATTTTTATACTCCGCAAACTGAGGTGCGTTCAATTGAGTCCGGGGTATTACGCGAGTATGAAGGCGTATGGCCGGGCGAGTCTGTTCCAACCTACTACGCGGTAGCAGCAGTCGAAGTTGGAAAGGCTTTTGTCAGCGTCACCGTGGTAACTGATCGTAAGGATTACGATGAAAATAAGCCTATGTACATCAAGATCTTTGAGACTATTAAGCTAAACTCATAACAAGTCGCTGTTGCCGGACAATTTTTCCACCGCTTCGCTGCTCCAAAATTGCCGCAAAGCTCTGCGTTATGTTTCTGAATAAACCAAATAGCGAGGCACTATGTGAGAGAGCAAATTTTTAGTAAGGCTGTCGAGGCTGGAGGTCGACTGACAGTCAAAAGTGCATTGAATCCAATTCTGTGGCTTTGCGGAATTATTACTATTCCCACGCTCATTGCGGGGGTTCTTTATCCTGATCTGTCTAGCTGGATAGTAGCAGTTGGATGTTCGCCTGTTGTTGTCGCACTATTTGGATTCTTGTTTTTACTATTCTTCGATCGAGACAAATTGCAGTCAGAGGACTATCAGATTAAAAAGAGAACTATCGAGCTAGCTCAACAAAAGGGAGACCCTTATCCCCTACAAGTTGATGATACCAAGGCTATAGAAAATCCCGATTTTAACACCCTCGATCATCACAAGCCGGAGGGTGAAGCATGAGAAAAGCATATTTGTTTATGTATGACGGAAATGTTGGAACCCGGGAAGAGATGAAGAATGTACTGAACAGCATGGACCGGGTGCTTACGTGGCGGTTTGATATCCCAAATTGCTTTTATGTGATATCTGAATGTTCTGCTCAAGAGCTTTACGATGAGTTTATTTCACACAATGGAACCAAAGGCCGCTTTATGTTTATTGAGCCAACATCAAATAGCCAAGGTCAAATGCTGCCGGATACTTGGTATTTGCTGACTCACAAGACCCACAAGCCAAAGTCATGAGCAAGAAAAACATAACAAGCAAAGGCAGCATCGCCCTACGGGCTGGACGCGCTAACGCGCGCCGCTGCTTTGGGTGTTATGTAACCTAGATTGCATGAAGTCTAAGGCAGGATTTGAAGGTATTTATAAGTGGATAAGATTTATCACTATACAAGTTTTGATACATTTCAAAAAATTGTTGAGAATGGCGTAATTCGATTTAACTCACTGATTAATGTCGACGATGCTGAAGAGGGCTTTCTGTTGGATACACAGTCCCAAGCCCCTTATACCTTTGTCAGTTGCTGGACATCACAAAAGCGCGAAAGTATTCCGCTTTGGAAGATGTATGTGAATTCGCCGTTTGCAGTAAGAATTGAATTTTCGCCTGATTTCTTGAAGCCTCAGTTTTTTAAGAAGCACTTTATTGCAAATCATACCAATAGAAATGCTTACGTATTTTTGTTTCACAGAGGCGAGCGAGACACAGAGTTTCTATCCAAAGTCGTATATAAAGAACAACCAAGAATTCAAATGTATAAAGACGTACGCGGCCTGATGACTCAGGGCTATATAGAAGACTATGCTCTTACTAAAAATGAGCTCTGGGAATTCCAAGAGGAAGTGAGGTTTGTTTTGCAAGCCGTACCGATTAAACAGCTGAGGCCAAGACGGGGGTCTTCACTTTATAATACCTGCCAAGAAGTCATAATTAACAATGACCCAACTGATATACAGTTTATTGATGTGGCTTACGATAAAATCTGCCTGATGTCTGCGGGTATTATGCTTGGGCCATCAACTACCACTGAGCATGAAAATGAGCTGAGGCAGTACTTAAGTACGCACCTTCCTGAATATCATGGCGAAATATCTAGAAGTGACGCCTTCATACGGGAGCGTGGATAAGATTACATAACTATCGGCTGTTGTCGCCCCCCTTCGGGGCTGGACGGCCTTTCCGCCGCTGCGCGGCTACAAGTCCGCCCCAAAGCCGGGCGTTATGTGAAGGAGAGGGAATCGTGAGCGAGGAGCGGAAAACGTCGTATCTAAAGCCGGGGCGCCTGGCAGATGTTCTTGCTCTGATACAGGTTCTCGCATATGACAAATATACGAGTCGCAGTGAATCCGGTTTGATCGATGAGTTAAAAAATAAGCCGGATTCAGAGAACAGCTGGATTGATCTGGGGCGAGCGCACCCCGAGTTTTTCCGAGTTCGCTTTGAGAACGAGGATGAGGAAGAAGATGGGAAAGTGAATCGAGTTTCACTGATTTCCAGGTACGTACTTCCTCATGCTACCGAAAACAAGAAAAAAATACGTCCTATTTTAGATTCAAATACAGTGAACAAGCTCATGGATGTGGCTATTGAGATTCATGATAGGCAACTTTCTAGGTCCGAGCGCTGGAAGATTGTCATTCCTATGGTGGTTGCTATTGTTAGTGCAGGGGCCTCAATAGTGGCAGCTCTAATTGGTTCCGGTACATAACAATGCCATGCATGCGACGAGCGCATGATGGCCGGCGTTATGCAATCAAACGAGTAATCAGCATGAAATGCTTACTTTCTTTAATCGCGATTGGTCTGCTGCCCTGTTTGGTCTATGGCGAGGATCTGGGGTATACCGGTCATAATAAAGAAGGTCAAAGTGTTGGTGAAAAATTAAACGATTTAAAAGGCGATAAGTCTTTTAGTGTTTACGAGAAAAACGGGTGGACTATCGCCAGCTCTCAAGAGGGTGTGATGTACAGTTTTACTCCAATAAATCATCCAGCTCATCCAGCATATGTTGAGAGACGAGTAATTGAGCGCGATGGCACTATCTATATAGATATGTCGGCACGTTGTGGTGCATCAAAGGTAGCGTGTGATGATCTTGTAAAGTCATTTCAGGAATTAAACAAAAAAATCATCCAGAGCATGGGTGGCTAAATGCATAAAAAAGCCATTAAAAACCGGTCGCCAAATGATGGGCGAATGGGGTTAGGTCTTGCACTTTGCTCCAACCCTTCTTCGGCAATGAGTAAACCATGACCGATATCACCTTCACCCCAGACCAAAAATCCCGCATGGTCAGCAAGATCAAGGGGTACTTCGAAGACGAGCTTCAGCAGGATATCGGTGGGTTCGAGGCGGAGTTCTTGATTGATTTCTTTGCCAAAGAGCTGGGACCACATTTCTATAACCGGGGTCTGTTTGATGCCCAGCAGGTACTCACCGAGAAGATGGACGAGGTGGGCTATGTGATGCAGGAGCTGGAGAAGCCGGAGCCCTGAGTGGTGCAGGGCAAGATTGCAAATTATCAGGTGGATGTCCTGCTTTGCACGGTTCGCGGCTCAAGCGCCGCTCCTACAAAGGACACACGATTTATTCGTGTTT
>NZ_LWFX01000927.1:0-6693 GCF_001635175.1 Alcanivorax sp. HI0083
TGTTAAAATCCATCAGCCCCACTCCAAATTGCAAATCGTCCTGCGCAAAGCTCTCTGCACGATAACTGGCTACCAGGTCGGTCACCACAATGCGCTCCTGGCTGTAATCGATATCGCAGAAGAATCGGTAGCGAGCTTCGGAAAGCAGCGAAATCATCTGATCATTGCCCACATGTTTACCGGTATTCAGGTCGGTCATGCGCACGTTGATGGTGTGGGTATAAAGAAACTGCTCGGGCAAATCGAGTTTGACGCGCGCCATGGGAGGAAGCTCCGGTGGAGTGGGGGAGGGGGCTTATTTTAGGTTCTTCGCGGGTTAGAGTGAAGAATACGCTATTTGCCGTTTGATGGGTTTATCACGAATACCCGGCATTTTGCCGAACGCTCGACGCCGGATGTCTGACGTAAAACCCCATGGCCTGAGAGGTTGTCGTTATTACGGCATCCTGCTTTTAGGGGCACTTTGAAGAAGGGCCAGGGTCATGATTCAGGCAATTGTGAGTAAGGCATTTTGCGCAGAGAGCATGGCGGCCAAGCTTTTCAGGTTTTGAATGCAAGCGTCTGTCATCTGGCATTTGGCGTCCAGCGGTTGCCAGGGCGGGAGAATGTGACAAGTTCTGATACTGCCGGTTGCCTGGATTGGCCTGATTAATTGGCCCAACAGGAACGTGCTACCGTTCTGGCGACGGCGAACAATACTGCCAACATCCATAAACCAAGGACGAGCCATGGCTAAATCCAGCTGGCGCCCAGCACATATTCCTGACCTTACCGGCAAGACCATAGTGGTCACCGGTGCCAACAGTGGTATTGGCCTGGAAGCGGTGAAGCTGTTTGCCGCCAACGGTGCAGAGGTGATCCTGGCATGCCGGAATACGGCCAAGGCGGAAGCAGCGGTGGAGCAGGTCAGAGAACGGACTCCAGATGCCAGGTTGATTGTCATGTCGCTGGATCTGGCGGATCTGGCATCGGTAAAGGCGTTTGTTGTGGCGCTGAAAGAACGTATCAGCACGCTGGATATTCTGCTCAACAACGCGGGCTTGATGGCGCCGCCGCTACAGCGCACCAAGGATGGCTTTGAAATACAGTTTGGGACCAATCATCTCGGGCACTTCGCGCTTACCGGTCCCTTGCTTGATCTGCTGGACGCGGCGCCGGCCCCGCGCATCGTGCAGATCTCCAGCCTGGCGCACCGTAGCGGAAAGATTATGTGGGGGAATCTCAATGCGGAGAAGCGTTATTCCCGCTGGCCGTTCTATTGCCAGAGCAAGCTGGCCAATCTGATTTTTGCCAAGGATCTGCACCGCCGTTTGCGCAAACGCGGCTCAAACATTCAGGTAATGGCAGCCCATCCTGGCTACTCGGCGACCCATCTGCAGGACACCATTCCCGGCGGCGGGCTGTTCAACAAATTTATGGCCCAGCCGGCAGAGATGGGCTGCCTGCCGGGGGTGATGGCGGCCACCAGCGATGATGTGATTTCCGGAGGCTATTACGGCCCGGATGGAAAAATTCTCGAGCTGCGAGGCTACCCGGCACAGGCCTTTGCCCGAAAAATCACGGATAACGAAGGCCTGGCGCAACGGTTATGGGACGAGTCCGAACGGCTCACGGGAGTTCGCTACCTGAATACACAAGGAGAGGACGAAGCATAAGCCGTGATGTTTGAAAGGCGTGCCGGCAGCTATGTGGTCGAAGATACTGGCACGTTGCCAGTCCCTCCCACGCTTCAGGATTCCCTTTTCATCTCCTTTTGGTTGCCGCTTACCAGGTCCCTGCCTATGCTATTTCATGGCTAACCGAATCGGGGACGGTTTTGAAAAACGACAATGATGCGTTGATCGGCAAGATCTATGAAACCGCGTTATCCCCGGGCGACTGGGTCGAACTGCTGGATACCATTGCCGGTTGGACGGAGGTAGAAGAGGGCTTCCCCATCGAGCAGGGGGCTGCAGAATCGGCCCTGGTGCCTGGCCCGGCACCGCGTCGTGCAGAAGTGGAAGGCCTGATTTCGCACCTTGAGCGAGCTGTACGCTCCAGCTCCTATATGCATGCGCTGGAAGACCGCACCAACGTGCTCAATGCCATGTACAACCAGATGCCCTGGCCCATGCTGATGCTGGGTGAGCAATTGCAGGTGCTGGAATCCAATCCGGTGGCGCAGCAGGTGCTGGCGGATGGACCTGTCCAGCTGCGCGCAAACGGCACCTTGAGTATTGCGGACAGGGAACTGAAACAGGCTCTGGAGCGGGTAAACCGGCTCGCGGAAGGGCGAGATACGCAGCTGCTCACCTCGCCTCAGGACGGCATTTCTTTGTTGTGCCTGCCGGTGCAAAAATCGGATGCGCCCGGGTCGATCGCCCAGGTGCGCACTATCGTCTGGGTGCTGGCGGGGCACAGCGTAGTGACACCATCGCCAGAAATGCTGCGCTCCGTGTTCAGTATCACGGAAGCAGAATCCCGGTTGTTACACCTTCTGTGCAAGGTTGGAAATCTCCAACAGAGCTCGCAATTGCTGAACATCAAGATCAGCACTGCCCGCAGCCAGCTGAAATCGGTTATGGGAAAGCTCAACATCACCAGCCAGGTGCAGCTGGTTAGCCATGCCATGGGGCATGCGCTGGTGCAGGCTGCCCGCTTGCCCCGACTGCAGGATGAAGACGAAGAATACACCGTCACCCTTGCGGATGGGCGGGTGTTGAGCTGGTACGAATACGGTGACCCCAAAGGCAGGCCGGTCCTGACGCTGGAGAATCAGGGCGCCTCAATGCCTGATCATACCGTGTTTGAAGACTGGTACCGTGAGCGAGGCCTGCGAATGATTTTGATCGTCCGGCCCGGCTATGGCATTTCCACCTACAAGCGTAATTACCAGTTCAAGGATCTTGGCCGGGATATCCAGTTTTTGTGTGAGCACCTGCATATCCGCAAACCGCCCATGGCGGCGTACTGTGGTGGTGGGCCTTATGCGCTGTGCGCCGCGGCGCTCTATCCGGAGCTGTTCGACCGGTTAGGCCTGCTGAGCACGACGCTGGCGGGAGATCACCTGGAGCTGGACAAGCTGGAACCCATTCATCGGATGAGCCTGCAGATTTCCCGCCGCGATCCTCGCCTGTTCATGTTGGTGGGACGGCTGGGGGTGCGTGGGGTACAGAAGGCCCCGGAACGCTTCTACAAGATGCTGGCGCGGGGCATGTCAGCGTCGGACCAGGCGGTATTCAACAATCCTGATCTGCTGGCGCGGACCATCAAGCGGACTCGTCGAGGCCATTTTCAGGGCGCGCGCATCATGATGGAGGAGTACCTGAATCATCTCAAACCCCTGGGGGTGGATCTCAAGCAGATTACCGTGCCGATCCTGCAGTGGCACGGTGAAACCGATGGCATTATTTCCATTGATGGGGCGCGTCACCTTGCCGCAGATTTACCGAACGTGCAGTTTCGCAGTTTCCCCGAACAGGGGCACTTTATGATCTACGAACTGTGGCAGGATTTTTTGACCGAGCTGCTGGAACTGGATGCTCCTGCGTCGGCCTGAGGTGTTCAGGCCCGCGTAATGCGGACCAGCATGCCGAACAGGGCATGGTCGAAATAGTACACCTGGTGGCCCGCAAGGCGTCGCTTCTCGTCAATGTCCACGTACAGGCGCTCGCCGTTACTTTCCGTGTTAAACCAGATCTGTGGTGTCACATGGAGGTAGCGGGATTTGCTGAACTGCAGGGTGCCTTCCAATTCCGGTATTTCACCGTCTGCCGTGGGCAGTGTCTGCCCGCCGCGCACATAGACCGGCAAGGTCTTCGCCTTGCTGCCGATGGGCTGCTCCCAGGCGGCATGATACAGCTCGCGGTAGTCGCCGGTGCCTTCCATGCGTTCCAGCATATAGCGAAGCACTTCGTCATCCTGGGACAACGGTTGCCAGGCGCCCCGGGCAATGGCATCCGGGTCGGCCATCTCGCTGGCTTCCGGTTGGCCAATGGGCACGGCCTGTGAGGCATAGTGAGGCTGCAGACCGGTGGCCCAGATTTCTTCACTGCTGGCGTTGTTTTGAGCAAACACCAGCACTTCCACTTTGTACCAGCTTTGTGCGATGGCGGTGTTGCCAAACAGGACCAGAACAACCAACAGTAAAGCGCGATGCATTGAACACTCCTTGTTTCGCCTTATAACGCCGAATGCATAACGCACGACGCCGGATGCCTAAACCCTGACCCCAAGATCAAAACCCTGTTTTCCGGTTTTATTGCATCTGGCGTCATGCGTCTGGCGTTTAATATGGGTGCCGACTATACCCCAATCAGCCAGGATTGCTCACGGGCGATGGGGCGATCGGCACGGATTTTGTGACAAGAGTGCGATTTGAGCCGCTCTCCGACGCGCTGGCTGAATGGGTATTCAGCCAGCGGCGCCTGTCTGGATACTTTGGGCCGCGAGGCGCGTGAGCAGTTCCTGCACCACCTGAATACGTTCTTCCGCTGTCTCGCTGTCTTCCACAAAGCGCAGGGCGTTGGCACCTTCCAGCTTGAAGCGGTTGGGGCCGGACTGGACCAGTTTGACAATGGTGAGCGGGTCCACCGGGGTGCGCTCGCCGAATTCCAGTTTGCCGCCGGTGGCGTGGGCGTCCAGGCGGATAATGCCCAGCCGCTCTGCCTGCTGGCGTAGCTCGGTAACGGCAAACAGGTTTTTCACCGGCTCTGGCAGCAGGCCAAAGCGGTCGATCATTTCTACTTGTAGTTCTTTCAAACCCGCACGGGTTTTGCAGCCGGCGATGCGCTTGTAGAGCGTGAGGCGGCCGAACACATCCGGCAGGTAGTCTTCCGGGATCAATGCGGGAATGCGCAGGTTCAGCTCCGGGCCACCGCTGAGCGGCTTTTCCACGTCCGGCTGTTCGCCGCGTTTCAGCGCTTCCACTGCTTGCTCAAGCATTTCCATGTAGAGGCTGAAACCGATGGTTTCGATATTGCCGTGCTGCTCTTCGCCGAGTAGCTCGCCAGCACCGCGAATTTCCATGTCCTGGCTGGCGAGCATAAAGCCGGCACCCAGGTCGGTGGCTTGCTCGATGGCTTCCAGCCGTTTGATGGCGTCCTTGGTCATCACCTTGGGGCTGGGGGTGATCAGATAGGCGTAGGCCTGGTGGTGGCTGCGGCCCACCCGACCACGGAGCTGATGGAGCTGGGCCAGGCCAAGCTTGTCGGCGCGATCGATGATGATGGTGTTGGCGCTGGGCACATCGATACCGGTTTCGATGATGGTGGTGCTCACCAACACGTTGAAACGACGGTGGTAGAAGTCGCTCATTACCGCTTCCAGTTCCCGCTCGCGCATCTGACCGTGGGCAATACCCACACGGGCATCAGGAACCAGCTTGCGGATGTCCGCGGCGGTTTTCTCCATGGTGTCGATATCATTGTGCAGGTAATACACTTGCCCGCCCCGCAGCAGTTCACGCAGCAGCGCTTCCTTGATGGCGGTATCGTTGTGCTGCTGCACAAAGGTCTTCACGGAGAGGCGTTTTTGCGGCGGTGTGGCTATGATGGAAATATCGCGCATGCCGCTCATGGCCATGTTCAGGGTGCGCGGAATCGGGGTAGCGGTAAGGGTGAGAATGTCACACTCGGCACGCATCTGTTTCAGGCGTTCCTTGTGGCGCACCCCGAAGCGGTGTTCTTCGTCGACAATAATCAGGCCCAGATTGTCGAAGGCCACGGTTTCCTGGAGCAGCTGGTGGGTGCCCACCAGAATATCCACCTTGCCTTCCTTCAGCCGTTGCAGCACCTGGGTCTTTTCCTTGGCACTGCGGAAACGGGACAGCACTTCGATATTCACCGGCCAGTCGGCAAAACGGTCAGTGAAGGATTCGTAATGCTGTTGGGCGAGCAGGGTGGTGGGGACCAGTACGGCCACCTGGGTCTGATTTTCCACGGCCACGAAGGCGGCGCGCATGGCCACCTCGGTTTTGCCGAAGCCCACGTCGCCGCAGACCAGCCGGTCCATGGGCTGGCTGGATTGCATGTCCGCAACCACAGACGCAATGGCGGCCTGCTGATCCGGGGTCTCCTCGAAGGGAAAGCCGGCGCTGAAGCGATCGTAGTCGTTCAGGTCCACATCGAACTGGCGGCCTTCACGGGCCTCGCGGCGGGCGTAGGTGTTAAGCAGTTCGGCGGCCACATCATGGATTTTTTCGGCGGCTTTCTGGCGGGCCTTGGTCCATTGCTCGGTGCCCAGGCGGTTCAGTGGCGCGGTGTCGCCGCCACCGTAACGGCTGATCAGGTGCAGAGAGGAAACCGGCACATAGAGCTTGTCGCCGCCGGCGTATTCCAGCAGCAGGAATTCGTGTTGCTGGCGGTGCACTTCCATGTGGGTGAGGCCGAGATAGCGGCCCACGCCGTGTTCCAGATGGACCACGGGGGAGCCCACGGTCATTTCCCCCAAAGAGCGGAAGGCCTGTTCGGCGGCGCCATCGTCGCTGCTGGATTTACGGCGCCGGCGTTGCAGCACCCGTTCGCCGTACAGATCGTTTTCAGTGACCACTAACAAGGCGTGTTCCGGGGCGTAGAAACCGGCGTCCAGCTCGCCCCGGGTCAGGCTCCAGCGCGCCGGGTTGGCGATGAAGTCCGGCCAGTTGTCTTTCATGGCCGGCTGGATCTGAATTTTCTGCATCAGCTCCAGCAGCGCTTCCCGTCGCCCGGCGGTTTC
>NZ_LWFX01000928.1:0-6859 GCF_001635175.1 Alcanivorax sp. HI0083
TTATAGAGGCTTGCGGCCTTTGGGGGCCAGCGTGGGGCAAACAAGTCAGGGGTGGCGCGATGAAATGGGCGGGGAGAGCCCACCGGGCGCCAGGCACCCGGTGGTGGAGCATGAATCAGGCGGTCATGTCTTTCAGTTTCTTCAGCGGGCGAACCTTGACCATGGTGCGGGCAGGTTTGGCTGCGAAGGTGGTGGCTTCCCCGGTGAACGGGTTGATGCCCTTGCGTGCTTTGGTGGCGGGTTTTTTCTGGGTCACGATTTTCAGAAGGCCCGGCAGGGTGAACTGGCCGGCGCCACGCTTTTTCAGGTGACCTTCCATGATATCGGCAAGTTCGTCGAAAACCGCGTTGACGTCTTTCTTGGTCAGGCCGGTGGTTTCACTGATCTGGTTAACGATCTGGGTTTTGTTCATCGGTTCGGTGATGGTTTTCACCTTGCGAGCCGCTGTAGCGCTGGATGCTTTAGCAGCTGTCTTTTTCTTTGCAGCCATGGATTGCTTACCCCTTATTGGTGTCTTCCTGATGTTGTATTGGTTCCGCAATGGTGCGGATAACCGGCGGTGCTTCCTTGTCAGGTGTGGCCCTGGACTGCACAACACAGTGGCCCCCTGATAGGGTTCGCATCTTTTATATGCCATGGATTTTCAGGGCACAAGGCGTTGAGACACTATTTTTCAAGGTATTTTGTGAAATTAGGTAGGCATGTGGCCCGTTTGGCAGTGAATCGCCGTCTGGCATGGCTCGGGGACGGTTGAATCGCTATACTGTGGCGCCTTTTTCAGTGGTCCGGCGTCGGGGCAGGTTCCAGCGAGCCTGGGATCGCCTTCAATGAGCCGGACGGCGTAATCAGAATAGAAGCGGACGTTAAGCATGCGAAGCCATTATTGCGGTGATTTGCGAGCCTCCCACGACGGAGAAACAGTAGAGCTTTGCGGTTGGGTCAGTCGCCGCCGTGACCATGGTGGGGTGATCTTCCTCGACCTGCGCGATCGCAATGGTCTGGTCCAGGTGGTCTTCGACCCGGATACGGTGGAAGCTTTTGCCCTGGCCGATAAAGTGCGCAGCGAGTATGTCGTGCGCCTGAGCGGCCGGGTGCGCATGCGCGACGAAGCGGTGCGTAACAGCAAGATGTCCACCGGTGACATCGAAGTGCTGGGCAAGGAACTGACTATCCTCAATGAGGCCGAGACGCCGCCGTTTGAGCTGGATGCCCATTCCGCCGCCGGTGAAGAGGTGCGCCTCAAGTACCGCTATATGGACCTGCGCCGCCCGGAAGTGCTGAAAAACTTCCAGTTTCGTTCGCGTCTGACCCATGTGGTCCGTGCCTTCCTGGAAGGCGAAGGTTTCATGGACGTGGAAACCCCGATCCTGACCCGCGCTACCCCGGAAGGGGCCCGTGACTATCTGGTACCCAGCCGGACCCATCCCGGCAGCTTCTTTGCGTTGCCGCAGTCTCCGCAGCTGTTCAAGCAGCTGTTGATGGTGGCGGGTTTTGATCGTTACTACCAGATTGCCAAGTGTTTCCGTGACGAAGACCTGCGCGCCGATCGCCAGCCGGAGTTTACCCAGATTGATTTGGAAGCTTCCTTTGTAGAGGAAGAAGACATCATGGGGATTACCGAGCGGATGGTGCGTTCGGTGTTTAAAGAATTGCTCGATGTGGAGCTGCCGGACTTTCCGCGCATGCCGTTCTCTGAAGCCATGCAGCGTTTTGGTTCCGACAAGCCGGACCTGCGTATTCCGCTGGAGCTGATCGACATCGCCGATCTGCTGGCCGGTGTGGACTTCAAGGTATTCTCCGGCCCGGCCAACGATCCGAAAGGCCGGGTGGCGGCCATGAGAGTGCCGGGGGGGTGTTCCTTGTCGCGCAAGGATATCGACGGTTACACCAAGTTCGTCAGCATCTATGGTGCCAAGGGCCTGGCTTACATCAAGGTCAATGATCTGGCGTCTGGCGCAGAAGGCCTGCAGTCGCCGATCCTGAAATTCCTCACCGACGATGCCATCAAGGGCATTCTTGAGCGCACCGGCGCCGAGACCGGCGACCTGATCTTCTTCGGTGCCGACAAGGCCAAGATCGTCAACGAGGCCCTGGGCGCTCTGCGCGTTAAAGTGGGTCACGACCTGAACCTGGTTGAAGGCGAGTGGGCACCGTTGTGGGTAGTGGACTTCCCCATGTTCGAGGAAGACGAAGGGCAGTACCACGCCCTGCATCACCCCTTCACCATGCCCAGCTGTAGCGCGGAAGAGCTCAAGAGCAACCCGGCGGAAGCGCTGTCGCGGGCCTATGACATGGTGCTCAACGGCACCGAGCTGGGTGGCGGTTCCATCCGTATCCACAACCCGGCCATGCAGCGCACCGTGTTCGAAGCGCTGGGCATTTCCGATGAAGAAGCGGACGAGAAGTTTGGCTTCCTGCTCGACGGCTTGAAGTACGGCGCGCCGCCCCACGGTGGTCTGGCTTTCGGCCTGGATCGCATGGTCATGCTGATGACGGGCTGTGAGTCGATCCGTGACGTGATTGCTTTCCCGAAGACCCAGACCGCAGCGTGCACCATGACCAACGCGCCGTCACCGGTGGACAACAAACAGCTGCGTGAAGTAGGCGTACAGGTACGAAAAGAAGAAGGTTGATATAGAAAGACGCAGGCATGCACCACGCAGCACGCTTCACGCAAACAAGCGTGCCGCAAATGTGTTGCGTGACGCGTGCTGCGTGCTGGCGGAGGTAATATGGCAGGACATAGTAAGTGGGCCAACATCAAACACCGCAAGGCGGCCCAGGATGCCAAACGCGGCAAGATTTTTACCAAGCTGATTCGTGAGCTCACCGTGGCCGCGAAGATGGGTGGCGGCGAACCCAACGATAATCCGCGTCTACGCGCGGCTATCGACAAGGCGTTGGGGCAGAACATGACCCGCGACACCATCGACCGGGCCGTGAAGCGTGGTGCCGGCGGTGATGACGACGGCAACATGGACGAAATCACCTATGAAGGCTACGGCAAGGGCGGCGTGGCGGTCCTGGTAGAAACCATGACCGATAACGTGAACCGCACCGTGGCCGAAGTGCGCCATGCCTTTTCCAAGTTCGCCGGTAATCTGGGTACCAGCGGTTCTGTGGCCTTCCTGTTCACCAAGCGTGGCGAAATTTTCTTTGAGCCGGGGGTAGACGAAGAGAAGTTGATGGAAGTGGCTCTGGAAGCTGGCGCAGAAGACGTGGAAGAAGTGGGCGATGACGGCTTTGTGGTCACCACCACACCGGACAAGAGTTTCGGTGAAGTGGTTGATGCCCTGCGCGAAGCCGGGCTGGAGTTCGCCGAAGCGGAAGTCACCATGCACCCGTCCACGGAAGCGGAAATGGATGCCGATACCGCGGAAACCGTGCAGAAGATGATCGACATGCTGGAAGATCTGGATGACGTGCAGAACGTCTATACCAACGCCAGCTGGCCGGCGCCGGAAGAATAGCTAACTAGCGGCGAGCGGCTAGCTACGAGGAAAACCAAAACCCCGCTATGTCGGGGTTTTCTGTTATTCAGCTTGTGCATTTTGGTGTCGGGCCACAATCTTGCTAGAAGCTAGAAGCTAGAAGCTAGAAGCTAGAAGCTAGAAGCTAGAAGCTAGAAGCTAGAAGCTGGACATTTGGACAGTGCTCGGGTAGAACTGGGCCAGCTATCAGGCAGCTGTCTTTTCATTATCGGTCAGAGAAATATGGCGCTTATTTTAGGCATTGATCCCGGCTCGCGCCGTACCGGTTACGGGTTGGTAGAGCAGGTGGGGAACCGCTCCCGGGCCGTGGCATTCGGTACCATCACTACCACCCACAAGGAGATGCCGCCGCGCCTGGGGGAAATATTCGCGGGCATTGATCAGGTGGTGAAAGAATTCGGCCCGGCGGAAGTCAGCATTGAAAAAGTCTTTATGGCGCGCAATGCGGATTCCGCCCTGAAACTGGGCCAGGCCAGGGGGGCTGCCATTGCTGCGGTCATGCAGGCCCATGTTCCGGTGTTCGAATATTCCGCTCGCCAGGTAAAACAGGCAGTGGTTGGCAAAGGTGGGGCGGAAAAGAATCAGGTGGGGGAAATGGTGAAGTACCTGTTGAAGCTGGAACAGCGCCCCCAGGAAGATGCTGCTGATGCGTTGGCCATCGCCCTCTGCCACGCGCATATGCGTGTTTCTCTGGCCAGAATGGGCGGTGCCACGGCTGTCAGGCGAGGGCGGCTTCGTTAAGCTGGCGCCTTTAATTACACGTTAACAACACGGATAACCCCATGATCGGACAACTTCGCGGAACCTTGCTGGAAAAACGCCCTCCGGTATTGCTGCTGGATGTGAGCGGCGTTGGCTACGAAGTGGAAGCCCCCATGACCGTGTTCTACGACCTGCCCGACGCGGGCGCAGAACTGACCCTGCATACCCATTTTGTGGTCCGCGAAGACGCCCAGCTGTTGTATGGCTTTGCCGACCGTTATGAACGAGAGTTGTTTCGTGCCTTGATCAAGGTGAACGGCGTGGGGCCGAAAATGGCCTTGGCGATTCTGTCCGGCATCGAAGCGGATCGGCTGGCACGCTGTATTCAGGATCAGGACACGACCTCATTGGTGAAGGTGCCGGGCATTGGCAAGAAAACCGCCGAGAGGCTGGTGATCGAAATGAGCGATCGGCTCGACAAAATTGACGGCGGCCCGGTGAATCTGCCCGGTCTGGTGGATACCCGACAGCCCGATGACGCCCGTAGCGATGCCATTGCCGCCCTGGAAGCGCTGGGCTATCGCAACAAGGATGCATCCGCGGCGGTGGCCAAAGCCGCGGATGAGGATGGCCTCAGCAGTGAACAATTAATCCGCAAGGCGCTCAAAAGCCTGGCCCGCTAGCGCTGCACCCTGATATCGCCTTTCACTTTGTGATAACAGTAATAGCAGTTCGGTATCAGGGTGCGCTACGCTAGCCACATTCAACGATGTAGAGGCAAGCCCGCCGCAGGCATGGATAACGAACGAGTCATTACCGCGGCTGCGGTTGGCAGCCACGAAGAGCAACAGGACAGGGCCATTCGCCCGGCCAGCCTGGCGGATTATCACGGGCAGGCGAAAGTCAGCGAGCGCCTGGAAATCTTTATTGATGCCGCGCGCGGCCGCGATGAAGCGCTCGACCATACCCTTATATTTGGCCCGCCGGGTCTCGGCAAGACGACCCTTGCGCACATTATTGCCCGTGAAATGGGCTGCGAACTCAAGTCCACATCCGGTCCGGTGTTGGAAAAAGCCGGAGATCTGGCGGCTATCCTGACCAATCTGGAAGAGGGCGACGTGCTGTTTGTGGATGAAATCCACCGCCTCTCTCCGGTGGTAGAGGAAATTCTCTACCCGGCCATGGAAGACTATCAGCTGGATATCATGATCGGTGAAGGCCCGGCCGCTCGCTCGATCAAGCTGGACCTGCCGCCGTTTACCCTGGTGGGGGCGACCACCCGCGCCGGTTTGCTCACCGCTCCATTGCGCGATCGCTTCGGCATTGTGCAACGCCTCGAATTCTATTCCGTGGATGACCTGTCCGACATTGTCAGCCGCGCCTGCGACATCCTGGCCATCCCCATTGAAAAGGCGGGAGCCATGGAAGTGGCACGCCGGGCCCGGGGAACCCCCCGTATTGCCAATCGCCTGTTGCGTCGAGTGCGTGATTACGCCGAAGTGAAAGGCGATGGCCGCATTACCGAAGACATCGCTCAGCGGGCTCTGGACATGCTGGAAGTGGATAGTTGTGGCCTGGATGGCACCGACCGCCGCTTGCTGGACATGATAATGCACAAATTTGATGGCGGGCCGGTGGGGCTGGAATCCCTGGCGGCGGCGCTCAATGAAGACTCCGGCACCCTGGAAGAGGTGGTGGAGCCTTACCTGATTCAGCAGGGCTTCATTCAGCGCACCCCGCGCGGGCGGGCGGTGACCAATCATGCCTGGCGCCATTTTGGCCTGCAGCGTCCCCGCCGTGACGGTGATTTGTTTAATGATTGAAAAAGATCAGGAAAACGGGGAATTTACCCTGCCGGTGCGCGTCTACATCGAAGACACTGATGCTGGTGGCATTGTCTATTACGTGAATTATCTGAAATTCATGGAGCGGGCGCGCACCGAGTTTCTGCGCACGCTGGGCTATCAGCACTATGCGCTGGCGGATGAAAACTTTCAGTTTGTGGTGCATTCCGCCAATGTGCAGTATCGCCAACCGGCACGTATTGATGATGCGCTGACGGTGACAGCCTCATTGAAAAAACTGGGTAAGGCCACGCTGGTGTTTGATCAGCAGGTGCGTAAAACGGGCGCCTTAATCTGCCAGGCAGAGATTAAAGTGGCCTGCGTGAGCGCCGATACCCTGAAGCCGTCGGCACTTCCGCCGGCACTGTATAAAAAATTTAGCGCGGCCAGCAAAGGAGAAGGGCTACATGGTTGAGGCATCCGACATGTCTGTCGTCAGTTTGATCAGCAATGCCACCGTGGTGGTGCAGCTGGTGATGGCGCTGTTGATTCTGGCGTCACTGACGTCCTGGTACATGATTGTGGGCCGTTTCCGGGTGCTCGGCCGTGCCCATCGTGCGGGCCGTGCCTTTGAGGAAAAGTTCTGGTCCAGCGATGATCTGGCGTCCCTCTACAACCAGAGCCGCAAGGACCCGGATGTGGACTCCGGCACTGAAGCCATTTTCCGTGCCGGTTTTCAGGAATTTGTTCGGCTTTCCAAAAGTACCCGTGGTGCCGAAGCGGTCATGGATGGTGCTCAACGGGCCATGCGCGTGGCCCTGCAGCGTGAGCAGACTCGCCTGACCAAACACTTGCCGTTTCTGGCCACGGTCGGTTCTACCA
>NZ_LWFX01000929.1:0-17343 GCF_001635175.1 Alcanivorax sp. HI0083
TCACCGCCGCCAACGCCAGCTCCATCTCCGATGGTGGCTCAGCGCTGGTACTGGCCCGTGAATCCGTGGCCAACGAGCGCGGCCTGCAGCCGCTGGCCCGCATCCTCGCCCACGCCACCAACAGCAAACACCCCAGCGAGTTCACCATTGCCCCCATTGGTGCCACCGAAGCGGTGATGAAGAAGGTCGGCTGGAGCGTGGACGATGTGGACCTGTTCGAGATCAACGAAGCCTTCGCCATGGTGGCGATGATGCCGATGATCGATCTGGGCATTCCCCACGAGAAAGTGAACATCCACGGCGGCGCCTGTGCCCTGGGTCACCCGGTGGGCTCCACCGGCTCACGCATCATCCTGACCCTGATCCACGCGCTCAAGCGCACCGGCGGCAAACGCGGTGTGGCCAGCCTGTGTATCGGCGGCGGCGAAGCCACCGCAGTGGCTATCGAGCTGGTGTGAGACGCCTGACGCTGGACGCTTGATGCCAGACGAAAACGGGGCCTAAAGGCCCCGTTTTTTGTTGGCGCCGCCCTCTGTATTCCACCTCTATCACCCCTCCGTAGGAGCGGCGCTTGAGCCGCGAACCGCGCTTGCGCGGAAATCGCCCGTAGGGCGATCAGGTATTCCAGGGCCTAGCAGATCTTTCTAAATGATCACGCTTCTCTGCCTTGCTTCCGCTCGATTCGCGGCTCGAGCGGTATTATTCGCTCCGCTCACCCTTCGGGCCGTACGGAACTACGTGCGTTACTCCGCTACGCTTCGTTCCTACAGCAGCTTCGTAGCCCCCCCACCCCGAAACATCCGCTTTCATTTTAAAACTCTGTTGCACTTTCCTGACCGGATTCGCCCTCTGTCGTATACGCAAACCCGGATTTCACCTGTACCCTGACCGGCTAGTCACCGTTTTGGGTTGGGCATAAGCCCGGGAGCACCATGTCAGCATTACCCGTTATTACCGCCATGGGCGGCATCAATGCCGCCGGCCGCAGTGCCCAGCATTTCGCTTTCCAGCGGCTTGTTTTCGATGCTCTGAATGAGGCCCAGCAAAACGACACGCGAACCGCGCTGGCCCGACTCACCGGCAATGACAGCGAGACCGTGCTGGCCCGCACCCTGATCCGCGCACTCCCCGACAGCCACCAGCTCCACGCCGCACTCGCCGGCACCAGCGACGCCCCCATCACGCTGGAAATGCGTAATATGGACCTGCCCGACACCTTGCCTCCGGGCTGGCAGGTCAGCGCCGTGGACAAGCGCCGCAGCCGCGTCACCCTCCCCGCCGGGCTGGGCTTGCGGGTGCCCCACGACACGCCTCGCCGGGTCAGCGCCGCCGGCCAATTGCCGGACGGTTTTGATCCCGGCGCGCTATACGCCTCCCGCAACCACCCCCGCGCCCTGCAAATGGCCATTTTTGGCATCAGTGATGCGCTGGGTGATCTGGGTATGGATTGGGCGCAGGTCGCCGCCCGGGTACGCCCGGATCAAGTCGCCGTATACGCCAGCAATGCCATGTCACAGATGGATGACAACGGCCTGGGCGGCGTCATGCGCTTCCCGCCCAACGGCCAGCGCATCACTTCCAAACAGGTGCCGCTGGGGCTGGGCGAAATGACCGCCGACTTTCTCAATGCCTATGTATTGCACTCCGTCGGCACCACCGGTGGCATGCTCGGCGCCTGCGCGACTTTCCTCTATAACCTGGAAAAAGGCGTCCATGCCATTCGCAGTGGCCGGGTGCGTGTCGCCATTGTGGGCACCAGCGAAGCACCGCTGGTGCCAGAGATCATGGAGGGATACCGGGCCATGGGTGCACTGGCGGAGGATCAGGCGTTGGCCGCCCTGGACGGCGCCGCCAGCGCCGACCTGAACCGGGCCTGCCGCCCGTTCTCGGAAAACTGCGGTTTCACCATGGCCGAATCCACCCAGTTTACCGTGCTGATGGACGATACCCTGGCGCTGGAACTGGGCGCGGACATTCTCGGCGCCGTGCCAGATGTGTTCATCCATGCCGATGGCGGCAAAAAATCCATCTCAGCCCCCGGTGTGGGCAACTACCTGACTGTGGGCAAGGCCGCAGCCCTCACCCGCCAGCTGATCGGCGAGAAGGGCCTGCGCGAGCACAGCTTTGTGCACGCCCACGGCACCGGCACGCCGCAGAACCGGATCACCGAATCCGTGATTCTGGAGCGCACCGCCAAGGCCTTCGGGATTGAGCACTGGCCGGTGGTCGCCATCAAGGCCTATGTGGGGCATTCGCTGGGCAGTGCCGGTGGCGACCAGCTGTCTGCCACCCTGGGCAGTTTTGCCCAGGGCTGGCTGCCGGGCATTCGCACCGTGGACCACATTGCCGACGATGTGCACCGCGATCACCTGAATTTCTGCCTGGAGCATCAACCCCACGATGCATTGCAGGCCTCGCTGATCAATTCCAAGGGCTTCGGCGGTAACAACGCCACCGCCGTGGCGCTATCACCGACGGTCACGGAAAGCCTGTTGCGGCAACGGCATGGCCAACAGGCCATAACACACTGGCAGACGGCACGGGACCCGGTGCTGCAGGCCAAGGCCCGTTTCCGCGACCACTGCCTGACCGAGGCACCAAAACCGGTTTACCGCTTTAACGAGGGGGTACTGGGAGATGAGCACGTCACCCTGAGTGATAAGGCGGTGCAGTTAAATAACGGCCCCGTCATGACCTTTGATGACGACAACGGCCTGGCGGCTTACCAAATCAATCTCTAGCGCTGCTCGGATGGGAAAGGGCGAGTAACGAGGTACGAGTTTCAAGTTGCGAAAACCTTTCCCGGTCTTCGCAACGCGTTTCTCGCCACTCGACACTCAACATCCCCAGCCACTGAAGATCAACGAATCTCCACCTCAAACGCGGGTGACGCCCAGCCCTGCCCTGACGAAGGAGCATCGCCAGGCAGCGCTTCACCACCATAAATCACCTGTTCCGCATCACCGTATTGCAGCCAGGTTTCGGTGGGTGCCACCCCCACCCCCGGTTTGCTGTAATCACACACCCCCTGCGGGAAAACCTCGGCCACCTGCTCGGCAAACCCTTGCGGATCCAGTGCCAGAGGGTAGTCCGCCGGGTCCACCGGTTTGAGCTGGCACTTGTTGGTCAGGGTTTCAATGCTGTCACCAGCCACCGTGCGGGGGGTGCCAAAACGGGTCTGCACTACGGTTTGCTGCAGGCCCACCAAGGGATCGGTAATCGGCGATAACAAATCCGCCACAGTGCCCAACAGATCGCCCACCACGGGGATATCGGACACCACCGGCAGTTCACTCAGGTCCAACCCGCAGACCTGGCCGGTCAGCGCATCCACCACCACGCCCGCCTCTGCCGGCGCCGCCGGCAACAACGACAGGTCCAGCCCCGGCAGAATCGGGGTTGGATACAGCAGGTTACCGCTGAGCGGCACGATAGGGCCTTCCAGGCCCACCAGCGAAGACACCGACAGACAACGGTCACGGGCGTAGACCGGTTTGTGCTCCCGGACTTTTTCTTCAATGCTCAATGCCGAGGCGTCCGCTTCAATTTGCGACAGCCACAAATCCATCACCAATAGCGCCTCGGTGGTATAAACCGTATCACCAAACAATGGCGCCGGGCCGTACCAGATCACCTGGTTATCCGCGTGCCCCTGGGTCTTTTCCAGGCGGGCGCGCATCTGCCAGGAGTGATAGGCATCGTGGGCAATCCCCGGGTCCGGGCCGCGCAGATCAATAATCGGCACATTGGCCAGGTGCTCGGCAGTATTAATGGCACCGGTGCGGTAAGCATTGTACAGCGCCTGGCTATCGGCCACGGTGCGCTCCGGCTGGTAGTCGATATCCACATTGAAGCCGCCAATTTCCCGATTCACTTTCAGGAACTGGTCACCGGTAATCACACCACTCTGCAACGCCCGCAGACCATATTGAACGCCCACGTTATCCAGCGGAATGCCCCCGAATCCTCGTGACAGCAGGTGTTCGTTCGCAGACCACACTTCTGGCGAACGCAGCCCGAACTGGGACTTCATGTAATCCAGCAAGCCACAACGCAACCCATCCGGAGCGTCCTGGGCGTCATAGACGGTCACCCCGTCTTCCAGGCCCGGGCAGCTTTGCTGGTCAGGGTAGGCTGCCGGGAAAAAGGCCAGATCCGAGACCAGCGGATTCAACGGCAGATGGCCATAGAACGCGGACCATTGCGCAGCGGGAATCACCCCGGAACTCAACAACCGGGTGACCACATCCTGAAAGCCTTGCGGGTCGGAAGGCAGCTGATTGCCGAAATACTGGCTAAGTAAGTTGTAATCGGCGAACTGGGTGGCCGTGGTCCACACATCCGGGTAGGAGCACTGCACGATCATGCCTTGATAAATGCCCGGATACGCATTGGCCACATGCTGCTGGGTGATGGAACCACCGGAACATCCCGTGCCAATGGTGTAACGAATTTCACCGTACTGCTCGACGATGCGCTCCTTGCCCATCATCAGTGATTCCGCCGCCGTCACCAGATTGCCGTTATGTCCCAGGTTCCCCTGGGCGGTGGAGAGGGTCATGAAACCGCGCCCCAGCGCCGTGGTGATACTGTCACCCAGCAACAGCTCGGCGCCTTCCGGGGCCGTACCGGCGATATCACCTCGGGGAGGGTTACCCATGCCATAGCTCACGCCCACGTTACCGCCGTGGTGAATCAGCAATTTACCGTTCCACTGGGGCTGCGGGTTCAGCGCGGTCCAGGGTTGATCCGGTTGGTACAGGGTCATGATCAGGTAGCGATCCCGGTTCTGCACGCCCTCTTCCATGCGCACGATAAAGGGCACCTCCACACCGGCATCCGTGGTGATCCTGGCAATGGCAGCCTGGGCCGGTGGATTGGCGGGGTCGTAAGGTTGAAAGGCGCCGGGAATCCCTGGATTTTCCGGATCAAAATTGGTCAGCAAATTCTGCAACTTGTCGGCGGGCACATACTTGAAGCTGTACTCAGCCAGCTGGTTGCACTGGGCATCCACCGCCGCCGCATTGGTGCATTGCCAGGGCTGAATCTGCGGCCCGGAAATCACCGGCCCCCCATTGGGGTGATTGATAATGATCCGTTCCAGCACACTGTCATCCGCCAGCTCCACGGTCAGCCGGTTGCTGCCCAGCGCCAGGCCATTGATCAGGCCTTTCAGGGTACCGGCGTCGGTAGGCGTCAGCTGGTCAGTGACGGCCCTGTCCCCCAGTGTCACCACCGCGCCTTCAAGCTGGGCCGCATCGGGGGTGATCACCTCCACCAGTGCATCACCGCCGCTGATCAGGTCTGCCCGGTTGGAAAGCACCCGGATTTCGCCTGCCCCGGCAATCGGGTCACCGGGCTCATTGGGGGTGGGCCCGGCAGGGGGATTACTGGTCACCGGCACCGACGATGAGCCGCCCCCGCCACAGGCAGTGAGCAAAAGGGTCAGGGTGACAGGCATGGCAAACGCAAGCATTTTCATCGCAGGCTCCTCCCCGGGCGGCAGCCGCTGGCGCGCCGGGATCAGCGTGGACCACTGATTGTTCTTGGGAGTCTCTGAATAACCCCTTGCATGCTCAGTCTTTCAGGCTGGCTCGCAATCTAGGCGCGATTTTGAAGGTGTATGTCCATCCATCGAAAAAACGCAACAACGAGTGCGGGCCGGCCTGGAAGACCCGGAGGGCGCGGCCTGAAGGGCACATCTGCTGCGCTTTATCGCTAGGAAAGGGAGCCACCCTGTCCGTCGCGACACAACACAACAGCTGCACCCTTCTGGCCACGCTGAGTACGCAAGGGGTTATTCAGAGACTCCCTTGTTAAGATCCGCGCAATACGCACGGGTAGACCTTGATTGTCAGAGAGTTATCGGCGCCACACTGTTGTGGCACCGTAGTACCATAGTTACCGTGGAGCCGGCATTCTTTTCAGAATGTTGCACGAATGTGCCACCTAATGAGAAAGGAATGCCGGGACCGCATGGCGCACAACCCATTAGCTGATAAGGTAGCCCCATCGAATGCACAGGACTGCCTATGACCCGCCTGAAACTCGCCCTGCTGATGCTGGTTGCCCTGACCGCCAGCACCGCCCTTTGGCACCGCTACAAGCCGCTTCCTGCGGGGTTGAACGTGCAAGGGGAAACCCATGCAGTTCACGGGCTCAAATTGCTGGTGGACGATACCTGGGAAAGCGACAACGGTGGCGAGGCCACGCGGCTCAGCCGACAACATATTTTCGACGAATTCTTCCGCTTAATCGGTCAGGCGGAAAAACTCATCGTGGTCGACATGTTCCTGTTCAACGATTTTCAGGGCACTGCCAACGAGAGCGACCGGGCCTTGTCCAGCGAGCTCACCGACGCCTTGCTGGCCCGGCGCGCCAGCCACCCGACAATGCCGATCGTGGTCATCACCGACCCCATCAATACGCTTTATGGCGGGCTCCACAGCAAGCACCTTACGCGCCTGAAGAAAGCCAACATCACCGTCGTCACCACACCTTTGCCGGCACTGCGTGACTCCAACCCCAGCTGGTCCGGCCTGTGGCGGGTATGCTGCCAGTGGCTGGGCAACAACCCGGACAAGGGCTGGCTGCCCAATCCCATGGGGCCGGGACAGGTCTCCCTGCGCAGCTACCTGACACTGCTGAACTTCAAGGCCAATCACCGCAAGACCCTGGTGGTGGACGAAGGTGAACACTGGACCGGCCTGGTCACCTCCGCCAATGCCCACGATGGCAGCAGCGCCCACAGCAATATCGGCTTACGCTTTCAGGGCAATGCGGTCAAAGACCTGCTGGCCAGTGAACTGGCTGTCGCAGAGCTGACCGCCACCCGACTGCCCACACTCCCCACCTTGCCAACACAACCGACTGACCCGGCCGCCGACGCCCGCCTGCAACTACTCACCGAAGGCGCCATTCGTGATGCCTTGCTGGCAACCCTCAACCAAAGTCAGGCCGGCGACCAGGTTGATGTGTCCGTGTTCTATCTGTCCCATCGCCCGCTGATGGAGGCCCTGCTCGCGGCACAGCAACGGGGCGTACAATTGCGCGTCCTGCTGGATCCCAACAAGGATGCCTTCGGGCGTGAGAAGAACGGGATACCCAACCGCCAGGTGGGGAGTGAATTGCACAACGCCGGCATCCCCGTGCGCTGGTGCAACACCCAGGGAGAACAATGCCATACCAAGATGCTGTTACGGCGCAGCGCCAACAGCGCCGCACTGATCCTTGGCTCCGCCAACTACACCCGGCGAAATCTGGATAACCTGAATCTGGAGAGTAGCGTGCGGCTGATCGCCGCCCCCGACCACGCCATCATGCAACAGGCCAGCGACACCTTTGAACGGCGCTGGGAAAACCGTTACGACGAAAAGCACAGCACCGACTATGCGGTGTATGCGGATGACTCGGTGTGGAAGTACTGGTTGTATCGGGGAATGGAATTCACTGGCTGGAGCAGTTTTTAAAGCAAGTTAAAAGGTGAAAGTTCAAAGTTTAAAGGCGCGCAAAATGCAAACATGCATTTCACTTTTAGTGGACGCGCCTAAACGCTTGAAACGCGGAGCCCAACACCGCGCAAGCCTCTACCTTCCAGCCCTCGCGTTTCAACTTTGAACTTTGAACTTTCAACTCACGCCTTCCTCTTTCACTGGCCGATTGCGATGCCAGTCCAGGCCGGCGACGCCGCCGTTGATGAGCCAGGCCGCGGCCACCAGACCACCCGCCATGGGCCAACCCCAGCTTGGCGGCAACAACGCCGTGCCGGGAACAAACAACAAGAACAGCACTGTTTCCAGCACCGCCAGCAACACCGGTGCAGCCAGACGGGCCGGGTAATGCAGCTCCACACCCAACCAGCGCAAGCCTGCCGCGCCCATGGTCAGGCCCAGCCAGATAATGATAACGCCACCGATGACTACCGCCATTGCTGTCTCCCTGCCTGTTCAGTTCTGTCCGCCATAGAGTGCTTCACGGCCGTGGCGCACTTCCATGCCTTCACGCACTTTTTTCGACAAGCCTTTGATCACCAACGCGAAGGAATGGTCAATCATGCGCTGAATCTCCCCCTCGGGAATGGAGCCATCCAGTTTGACCGTATTCCAGTGTTTCTTGTTCATGTGATAGCCGGGCAGCACGGAGGAAAAGATGTCCCGCAGCGCTAGCAGGCTGTTGGAAAGCCCCTTGCGTACTCAGCGTGGTCAGAAGGGTGCAGCTGTTGTGTTTTGTCGCGACGGGCAGGGTGGTTCCCTTTCCTAGCGACAAAGCGCAGCAGATGTGCCCTTCTGGCCTCGCCCTCCGGGTCTTCCAGGCTGGCCCGCACTCGTTGTTGCAATGTCTCGATGGGTGGACACACACCTTCAACATTGCGCGTAGATTGCGAGCCAGCCTGGAAGACTGAGTATGTAAGGGGCTTTCCAACAGCCTGCATGAGCCTGATCCGGATCGCACTTCAGATTCATGCGCCCTTCACCACCCTCCTGCCCCAGCGTTGCGAACATCTTGTCGCGCACTTTCATCACCGCCACACCCGGGCCGAAAGGATAATCCTCCATCGCTTCAGGCTTGCCGAGAAGATATTGGCGAGCGGTATCGGCATCCATGTCCACCTCGTTTCAAATGCGGGTTCCATTACCCGAGCCGTCGTAAAACGGCCAGGTTTAGCATGGGTCAGGTTCTTCTGATTTTCGCTGTTAACTATTCACTGTTAACTATTAATTGCCTTCTCAGATTTCCCGGGTTTCACGGAAACGGATATCCGGGTGTCGCTCCTGGGCCAGTTGCAGGTTCACCCGCGTGGGCGCCAGGTAGGTCAGGTGCCCTGCACCGTCCCGGGACAGATTATCGTAGGCTTTGCGTTCAAAGGCAGACATGTCTTTTTCACTATCGGCTTCCACCCAGCGAGCCGTGGCCACACTCACCGGCTCATAACGGCAATCTACCCCGTATTCGCCTTTCAAACGCGCAGCCACCACGTCGAACTGCAGGGTACCCACTGCACCGAGAATCACATCGTTGTTACGCAGCGGGAAGAACACCTGGGTAGCGCCCTCTTCTGCCAGCTGGGTCAGGCCCTTGTGCAGCTGCTTGCTTTTGAGCGGGTCGTTGAGCACCACCCGCTGGAACAGTTCCGGTGCAAAGTGCGGAATGCCGGTGAAGGCCAGCTCTTCGCCTTCGGTGAAAGTATCGCCGATCTGAATGGTGCCATGGTTATGCAGCCCGATAATGTCACCGGAAAAAGCCTCGTCCACATTATCACGCTCACCGGCCAGGAAGGTCAGCGCATCGGGAATACGCACGTCCTTACCGGTACGCACCTGCTTTAGCTTGATGCCCTTCTGGTACTTGCCAGAACAAATGCGCATAAAGGCAATACGGTCACGGTGGCGGGGGTCCATGTTGGCCTGAATCTTGAACACAAAGCCGGTCATCTTGGGCTCATCGGCCGCCACGGTGCGAGCCGTCGCATCGCGAGGCTGCGGTGGCGGCGCCCACTGCACCAGGCCATCGAGCATATGGTCAACGCCGAAATTGCCCAGCGCGGTGCCGAAGAAAACCGGGGTCAGTTTGCCGGCCAGGAAACGCTCCAGATCGAACTCGTGGCTGGCGCCCTGGACCAGCTCCAGAGTGTCGCGCAGCTCCTCGGCGTAGTCAGCGCCCACGGCCTCATCCAGCTCGGGATTATTGAGCCCTTTCACCTCGCGCACGTCCTGCACAGTGTGGCCCTGACCGGTCTTGTACAGCACGGTGGTGTCAGTGAGCAGGTTGTAGACCCCCTTGAAGCTCTTGCCCATACCAATGGGCCAGGTGATCGGCGCGCACTCGATATTCAGCACGTCCTCGATTTCGTCGAGCACGTCGATGCCATCGCGCACATCCCGATCCAGCTTGTTGATGAAGGTGAGAATCGGCGTATCACGCAAGCGACACACTTCCATCAGCTTGACGGTCCGTTGCTCCACCCCCTTGGCGGCGTCGATCACCATCAGCGCCGAGTCCACCGCCGTGAGGGTGCGGTAGGTATCTTCGGAGAAGTCCGCGTGGCCGGGGGTATCCAGCAGGTTGACCGTGGCGTCCTTGTAGGGGAATTGCATCACCGAGGTGGTCACGGAAATGCCCCGCTCCTTCTCCATCTCCATCCAGTCAGAGGTGGCATGCTTACCGGACTTCTTGCCCTTTACGGTACCCGCGCTCTGGATCAGGTTTCCGTATAACAGCAGTTTTTCGGTAATGGTGGTTTTACCGGCGTCCGGGTGACTAATAATCGCGAAGGTGCGGCGCTTGGCCACCTGGTCTTGCAGGCTCATGGGGCTCAATCTCTGACTGGGTATTTCGAGGGCGCGAGTATAACAGCCTTCACCGCCTCATTTCCCACCCCTCAAACCAATCCAGAGCCTTTCAACTGGCGCTGGCGCATCAGCAGGTACAAGGCAAAACCCACCGCCACACCGGGCACCACGCCCAGCAACAGGGCCAGCCAGCCACCACGCACCTGGTAACGCTGGCGCTCGAACAGCACCCAGATCGCCAGAATCACCCAGCACAGAATCACATCCGTAGCGTAGCCAGCCGCATAGGGATTGACGAAACCGCTTGCAGCGGCGCCCAGCACATCCGGGTTAGCCATGAGCGGTGGAACCACCAGCACGGCAAAAGCACCACAGAAAATCAACGCGACCAGGATCAACAGACGACGAAACAGGCTTTCTGACATGAGCAACCACTCCTTGGTAGGTATCCAGTTACGTCTATCCTTGGCATTCGCTGCCCCGGTGTCCAGCTTTTGCCTGGCAAGCCGGTGAAACACTCAGACATTGGGTTGACGAAGGAAGCGATGCTAGAGTGACGATTCCCTTTTCCTGATCAGGACACCGCCATGTCTGCCACCGTTCGTTGCGTCCACATCGTGACCGCCCTTCTCGCCCTGACCCTGTTGAGCGCCTGCAGCCGCAGCCCCGATGCCAGTGATGCCCAGAAGGCCCTGGAAGCCGAGATGCGCAACGCCCACCTGGATGGTCTGCTTGAAATTACCGATGTGGAAAAGCAAAACGGTTACGAAGATGGCGATGGCCGCTACACCGTGGAAGTCAGTTACAACCTGGAGGCCCAGGAAGATCTGAGTACCTATACCAACCAGGTAAAAGGGAACGAGGATCTCTCCGGCCTGGACCGGTTCGCCATGATCATGGCGTTAAGCGCGCTGCGGGTGGAGCATGGTAATTTCAAGAAAGGCGACACCTTCCAGCGTCAGCGGGTGATCCAATTCCGGGATACGGAAAAGGGCTGGATGCCGCTGGAATAAGAAGCCGCTCCAGGCTTCACGTTACAAGCGGCAACGCGGTTGCGGATGGTGCCACCTGGCAACCGCCCTACCCGCGAAATCAAAGATGGGTTTTACTGTAGGAGTTCCCTTCCAGGGGACGAACAGAGCGAAGCGACAGGAGTTCGAGTCTACCCGCAATATCTTTTGCAACCCATCCCTCCTGACCGCCCAGGCCGCTGGCCTCGCTTCGCGAGGTTCGCACCCTAAACGGTGCTCCTACTGCGGCTTCGTAGAAAGACCGATGCTTGGCGAGTTTTCCCCTTCTCTCTATCAGCTTTCCTATCTGCTTTCTCGCAGCTCGTAGCTATTTATGCCCCGAGGCCAGCAGGCACTGCATCAGCACTGCATCTTCGTGGCCGTCACCCCGGCGGTAATAATTCTTGCGTGTCCCCGATACCGTGAAGCCCAGTGACTCATACAACGCCCGGGCACGGTGATTGCTTTCCCGCACTTCCAGGTAGATCACACTCATTGCATCGCGGCGGGCCGCGTCCATGGCCTGTTTCAGCAGTTGACGGGCCACCCCCTGGCGCTGCCGGGCAGGCGCCACGGCGATATTGAGCACATGGGTTTCATCAAGAATGCGTGACAGGATAAGAAAGGCCGCAGGCTGCCCTGCCAGCTCCACCGTCTGGCACAGATAATGGGCATTACCGAGACAATCAAGAAAATGGTTGCGGGTCCAGGGGGTCAGCTGGGCGGCGTTTTCGATCTCCAGCACCGCCTCCAGATCCGATTCCTGCATGGCCCGGATCGGGCCGACGGGATCAAACGCCATCGTAGCCATGGGCCTGCATGGCTTGCCAGCTGGCTGACTTGTGCTGCACCGGATCAGCCAGCATTTCCGCCAGGCTACTGATCACCAGCGCCGGCAGCCGTCCCAGCTCGAAGGGCTGATAACGGGGTTGTTCAAACAGGGCTTCGGCCAGCGCTTCCGGCAAACATAACAACACACGCTCGCCCCCACTTTGCTCACTGAGCCCGGCCACAAAGGCGGACAACGCCTGGGCGGCTTCTTCCGCCGGCATGGGCTGTTCTGTGAGAGGGCAGAAGAAACGGCGCGGCCGTTGCGGGCGCCCCTGGAACAGCGCCAGCAGGTTGGCCATCAACGGGGCTTCGAAACGCCCCAGCCCGGGTGCCTGACTGTCTTCCTGGGCACACAGTAGCCAGGTGGTGCCGCCGAGATGGGCTTCCAGGGTAAAGGTCAGCCCTTTCACCTTCGCCTTGGCGGGCGCAGGGGCCTCCTCCTTCGTCGGCTCTTGAGCAGGTGCCACGGAACGGGCAGACGGCGCTTTCGCCAATGCAGCGGCGGCCGATCCCTCAGGCTCGGGATCGGCCGCTGCTGCCGGGCTGGGTTCAGGGGTGCCCGAGGGAGCACCGACAGGAGCACGGGACGGCACCGCCACATCAACAGCAGGCCCTGGCGATGCAGGAGCATTAGCCTGCTCTTCCTCCGGCCAGTCCAATGCCGGTGAGGGCGCCGCCCCGGGCAAAGCCACACGAGCCACCCAGGGCGTCAGCCCCATGGCTTTCAGGTAACTCTGGCGCTGCGCTTCGTTCATGAAGCACCTCCGGTGCCGCCAGACGCCGGACGCACCAAGCACCACGCAAAAAGAACACCACCGTCAGGCATCCGGCATTCGGCGTCAGGCAAGCACATCATACATCCGCTGCCTGCGGGTGGGCCCGTTCCACGCCAGCTGCGAAGTGATTCAGGGCATTCAGGTAGGCCTTGGCGGAGGCGGTAATGATGTCCACATCCGCACCGTGGCCGTTGACGATACGGCCGCCTTTCTCCAGGCGTACGGTCACTTCCCCCTGGCTGTCGGTGCCCGCAGTAATCGCGTTGACCGAATACAGTTGCAGGGCGGTGTGGCTGTCCGCCAGTTTTTCGATCGCCTTGAAGGCCGCATCCACCGGGCCGGCACCACTGGCCGTGGCGTCCTGCTCCACACCATCAATGGCCATCACAATGCGGGCTTGCGGGGTTTCCCCGGTGCGCGCGGTCGCTTCCAGCAGAACCAGTTTGAAGCGCTCTTCTTCGGCGGCTTTCTTGGTGTCGCTGACCAGGGCCTGCAGGTCCTCGTCGAACACTTCGTGCTTCTTGTCAGCCAGATCCTTGAAGCGCTGAAAGGCCTCGTTCATGGCCGCTTCGGATTCGAAGCTGATACCCAGCTCGTCCAGACGGGCGCGAAAAGCGGCACGGCCGGAGTGCTTGCCCAGCACCATGCGGTTGGTGTGCCAGCCCACATCCTCGGCAGACATGATCTCGTAGGTCTCGCGGTGTTTGAGTACCCCGTCCTGATGAATACCGGACTCATGGGCAAAGGCATTGGCGCCAACAATGGCCTTGTTGGGCTGCACCGGGAAGCCGGTGATCTGTGACACCATTTTCGAGGTAGGCACGATCTCTTTGGCATTGATGCCGGTGTCCACATTGAACAGGTCCTGACGGGTTTTCACCGCCATGACGATTTCTTCCAGGGAAGCGTTGCCGGCCCGTTCGCCCAACCCGTTGATGGTACATTCCACCTGGCGCGCCCCGGCCTGCACCGCCGCCAGGGAATTGGCCACCGCCAGCCCCAGATCGTTATGGCAATGGACGGAAAAGATCGCCTTGTCCGCATTGGGAATGCGCGTGAGCAGCTGGCTGATGGTATCGCCAAACTGCTCGGGAATGGCATAACCCACGGTGTCCGGAATATTGATCGTGCGTGCACCGGCATCAATCACTGCTTCGATAATCCGGCACAGGAAGTCGATCTCGGAGCGGCCCGCATCTTCACAGGAAAACTCCACATCACCCATGTGATTGCGCGCATGCTTGACCGCCGCCACCGCGTGTTCGATGACCTGATCCGGCTCCAGCCGCAGCTTGTGCTGCATGTGGATCGGGCTGGTGGCGATAAAGGTATGGATGCGCCCGGATTCAGCCCCGGCCAGCGCCTCCGCCGCCCGGTCGATATCCGCCGCCTTGGCGCGGGCCAGGGAACAGATAGTGGATTCGCGCACGGTGTCGGCGATGGCCTTCACCGACAGGAAATCCCCCTGGCTGGCGATGGCAAAGCCGGCTTCGATCACATCCACCTGCATGCGCTCCAGAGCCTTGGCGATACGCAGCTTTTCATCCTGGTCCATGGTGGCACCGGGGCTTTGCTCGCCGTCACGCAGAGTAGTATCGAAAATAATCAGGCGCTCTTTGCTCATGGGATCTCTCGCACATTATCGGGGTACTGGATCGCCCCTTTGGCTGCAGGAGCGTGCTTGCACGCGAACCAGGCTGGGCAAGGGTTCGCGTGCAAGCACGCTCCTACATCAAGGATTCAGATTTGCGGACAGTTTACACCAGTCGCAGGGTGCGCAGCACGGCCTCACGTAAGGCGTCCCCCGCTTCGCGCCCGGCAATGCCCTCAGCCAAACGAATCTTTTTGCCATCGATCTCGGCGATCAACGCCATGTACTCGGTCTGGCGGCCATTGCTGGTGCTGCTCATGCCCGTCTTCAGCACCACTTGCTCTGCCCGCAGCAACTGGCCCTTGCGGGTAAACACGGGGATTCCCAGCCAGCGACGCAGGCTGCGCACTTCGCCACCGCGAATCCACACATCCAGCCCCCTGCCCAGGGTGAACACGGTGATCCCCACAATGAGATAGCCGATCAGCCCGAAAATGCTGCCCATGAAGTACAACATAAAGCCTTCGCTGGCGGCGGCGATAAACAGCCCGGTGCCCACGGCGGCGAAAATGCCACCAAACACCAGCAGCGCCAGTTTCATCCCCAGGTGGCGGCCCGGACGGCTTTGCAGATGCAGGCCCTGGCTGGTCTGCTCCACCCGTATCTGCTCATTGGCGGATTCCAGTGCCTCCACCTGCCGCTCGCGCTGGTCGGCCATGACGTGGGACTCCGGCAGCCGGAAACGGCTCTCGCCCTCTCCTGCCACTACCGGGATATCCCAGCTGCGTTTCAGCTTGCGATCTTCAACCATGCCCTCCAGCTCGACTCGCCAGCAGATATAATTGCGACCGCTACCGGATGACGGCGGCTGTTCCGCCGGCACATCGAAACAGAACAGGATATCGCTGCCCTGCTGGGTGGGCTGGCACAGGGCGCGCTGGTCGGTCTGCCAGAGGATGTCTTCCACGGTCTTGCGGTCCTTGCCGCTGCCGCTCTCCCTGCCACGGATGCAGCTCAGCCACACATCCATATCTGTGTCACGGGACAACGCCTTGCCCAAGTGGATGGCGCCCCCTACCTGACCACCGGCATGGCCGGGTTCCGGGTCCAGTTCCAGCGGGGTGGGACCGAAAAACCGATAGTTGCTGCGCATCTTCCAGCCCGCCCAGGCAATGCCTGCGCCCACGGCAGGAAACAGCAGCACCATCAGAATCGCATAGTCCCCCCCGCTGACCTTGTCCCAGACCGCCAGATAGGCCGGCGATGGCAGCAGGATGAAAATGGCGCCGAAGCCCACCAGGAACCAGTGCCCGGATTTCTCATTACTGTGGTACGCCCCCCCTTCTGCCAGATCCGCCTTGCCCTTGCTGTCCCGGTTGAACAGGAACATCAGGCCGCCCCCCACCAAGGCAAAGACGCCGCCAAAAGCCAGACCAAACACCAATGAGCCCCAGCGTAGAGTGCGATCCAGAAAGGCCTCGGACGGATTCGCCGGATTGACCCAGGCCATGACCGTGTTGCCACGGGAACGCGCGCGTTCCAGCCGCCCGGCCAGACGCTGCCAGTAATCGTCGAAATTATCGCTGCCGCCGTACTGGCTCACGGTGCTGCTGGAATAACTGCGCCCCTGATAGTCATAACGGTAGCGGGCGCTGACGCTGTAGGTGGTGGAGCCGTCGGAATAACTGCGATTGAGCGTACTGCTAAGCACGGTGGCCGGCACCCGGTCCCAGCTTCCGGCTTGCCAGTATTGAAAGGCGGGTTTGAGCCCCACAAAGAACATCACCGCCAGGCCTGCCACCAGGAAAACCCCGGGAAACAGGATGGTCATGCACCCTGATGCTTTATTATCTTTCTGTGTTTCCTGTTCTGCGTTTTCTGCCGTATTCGACACCCGTGATTCCCCCAAACAACAACACTCCGGCCAGGGCACCGTACAGGTGGGCATTCACATAAACCCGCCCGTCGATCCAGCTACGGAGATACTCCACGTCATAGCCTGCCTGCTGCTCACCGACAATGCGCCCGGCAATCACCAGCAACACCAGTGAATGCAACCAGGGATTCCCCCGCCAGCCCTGAAGCAGGCAATAGACCAACAAGCCATGGAGGATACCGGACAGCCCCACATAATGCTGCAACCCGGTATCCAGAAAATACAACGCCAGGCCGGTGACCAATCCACAAAACAGCAGCCAGCTCCAGAAACGGACCCGATCAAGCAGATCCGTGAAAAAATAGCCGCACAGCACCAGACCCGCCAAATTGAGCAGCATGTGCCAGTGGTTGAGATGCACCAGATGGCAGGTAAAAAGTCGCCACACCTGCCCTTGCTCAATCGCTGCCCGATCAAACGCCAGCCAAGGGTTCACCCAGGCATGCGCCAGCCCCAACGCCACCATGGTGGCGACCACCAGGGCAAAGTGCGGGCGGAGTTTGTTGTCTCTGGGTTGCATGTAGTTGCCTGTCAGGTGTGAAAGGGGATTATGGGAAGGGTGAGTTGAAAGTTCAAAGTTGAAAGTTAAAACACGAGGGACGCTAGTGCCACCCGAAGGACTGATATAGCCGCGCTTCCTGTTTTAGATTGATATTACGCTCAGTAGAGCGTCAGCGGCGCGGCTCCGGAGTTTTTCGATTGCCTCCGGCTGCTGTCCGCGTTTCAACTTTAAACTTTGAACTTTCAACTCGCCCCCAAAAAAGAAAACCCCGCACTAGGCGTAATGCCGTTCACTTAAGAGGAGCGGCATTACGATCGACGGGATAGCGGGTCTTGGAGATTTTGACCGTTCTCGGCCTGGAAGGTCGGGAACGGTCCTCCAACAACAGGTTACCGATCCCCGCTCTGA
>NZ_LWFX01000930.1:0-1686 GCF_001635175.1 Alcanivorax sp. HI0083
CGAGCCCAAGGTGTACATCAACCCGCAGATCACGCCACTCACCGATNAACTGGCGCCCTACGAAGAAGGCTGCCTGTCGGTGCCCGGTTTCTACGAGAAGGTAAAGCGCCCGGCGCGGGTGCGGATCAATGCCCTGGACCGGGACGGCAACGCCTTCGAAGTAGAAGCGGACGAACTGCTCGCCACCTGCATCCAGCACGAGATCGACCACCTGGACGGCAAACTGTTCGTGGACTACGTTTCCCGACTGAAGCGTGACCGCATCAAGAAGAAGCTGGAAAAGATCCACCGCCAGCAGGCATAAGAGAGAGGCAAGTTGAAAGTTCAAAGTTGAAAAGCGCGAAACGGCTTTCAGAGTAGCGAATCGCCATGCCCGCGATTCCAGCCCTGCGGCGCGGCCGTGGCGCTAGACGTGTGGCTTACTCGAGGGCTCGCGTTTGAACTTTCAACTTTTCACTTTCAACTCACCTCTCTGCCCCACCACTTACCGACCCAGAGGCCGCTCATTGAAACCCTTACGCCTTGCCTTCGCCGGCACCCCGGACTTCGCCGCTGCCAGCCTGCAGGCCGTGCTGGATAACGATCATCAGGTCGTGGCCGTTCTCACCCAGCCGGATCGCGCCGCCGGGCGCGGCAAGAAAGTGCAGCAAAGCCCGGTCAAACAGCTGGCGACCAGCCACGGGATTGCCGTGCTGCAGCCGGAAAACCTGAAAGGCGAAGACACTCGCCAGCAGTTACGCGACCTGAATCTGGATGCCCTGGTGGTGGTGGCCTATGGCCTGATCATTCCCCAGGCGGTGCTGGATATTCCTCGCCTGGGCTGCCTGAACGTGCACGGCTCGCTGCTGCCGCGCTGGCGTGGGGCCGCCCCCATTCAACGGGCCATCACCACCGGCGACACTCAAACCGGCAACACCATCATGCAAATGGAAGCCGGGCTCGATACCGGCCCCATGCTGCTCAGTGAAGCCCTGCCCATCGGCGAGCGTGAAACCGGCGGCGAACTGCACGACCGGCTGGCCACCCAGGGGGCCCGCCTGTTGGTGACCGTGCTGAACGATCTGGAGCACCACCTGGCCAACGCCACCCCACAGCCCGACGAAGGCGTCACCTACGCCCACAAGCTGAGCAAGGCTGAAGCACGGCTGGACTTCCGCCTGCCCACCCGCGCGCTCTACAACCGCATCCGCGCCTTCAATCCTTTCCCGGTGAGCTGGGTGCCACTCAACGGTCAGCCCATGCGCATCTGGCAGGCCAGCGAAAGCCCGCAACCGGGGCAGGACAGCGATGAGCCCGGCCATATCCTGGCCGTGGACGACCAGGGCATCCATGTGGCCACCGGCGATGGCAGCCTGATCCTCGAAGAGCTGCAGCTGCCCGGCAAACGGCGCATGGCGGTGTCCGACCTGCTGCGCGGCAACCCGGCCCTGTTCACCGTTGGCGAACCGCTGGGTGATGCCATTGCCGATGCGTCAGGTGATCAATGTGGCAACGCCTGACCCGCGCCTGAGCGCCGTGCGCGCCCTCAACCGGGTGCTCCCCGGCAAGGGCGACGGCGAAAGCCTGCGCGAAGTGCTGCGCGACTTTCCCCTGCAAGGCAGCGACGGCGGCCAGATGCGCGATATCTGCTTCGGCGTATGCCGTCACCTGCGCCCGCTCAACCACTGGCTCAACCAACAGCTCTCC
>NZ_LWFX01000931.1:0-8819 GCF_001635175.1 Alcanivorax sp. HI0083
TTCCGGTTGATCACCCGGCGGTACAGATCGTTCAGGTCGGAGGTGGCGAAACGGCCACCGTCCAGCGGCACCAGCGGACGCAGATCCGGCGGCAGAACCGGCAGCACGGTGAGAATCATCCACTCAGGCGCGTTGCCGGAATCCTTGAAGGCTTCCATCAACTTCAGACGCTTGGAGAGCTTCTTCAGCTTGGTGTCGGAGTTAGTGGATTCCACTTCCTCACGCAGGATCTTGATTTCTTCAACCAGATCCAACTCCATCAGCAGCTGCTGCACAGCCTCGGCACCCATCTTGGCTTCGAATTCGTCACCGAATTCTTCCAGGGAGTCGAAGTATTCTTCATCGGTGAGCAGCTGCCCACGCTCCAGCGTGGTCATGCCCGGCTCAGTCACGACAAAGGATTCGAAGTACAGCACACGCTCGATATCACGCAGGGTCATATCCAGCATCAGGCCGATACGGGACGGCAGTGACTTCAGGAACCAGATGTGCGCGGTGGGGCTCGCCAGTTCGATGTGCCCCATGCGCTCACGACGCACCTTGGAGAGGGTGACTTCAACGCCACACTTCTCACAGATAACGCCACGATGCTTTAAACGCTTGTACTTACCGCACAGGCATTCGTAGTCCTTGATCGGACCAAAGATTCGCGCACAAAACAGACCATCACGCTCAGGCTTGAACGTGCGGTAGTTAATGGTCTCAGGCTTTTTCACTTCACCAAAAGACCAGGAGCGGATCAGATCCGGCGGCGCAAGCGCGATGCGGATCTTGTCGAACTCCGTGACTTGTCCCTGACTTTTGAGCAAATTCAGCAAGTCTTTCAAGGCCAGTCCTCCGTAGTGAGCTTTCGCTCTAGATTCTTTCCTAAACCCGGGTACACAGTGGCTCCGTCGTTACCCGGCGGAGCCCACTGCCTTAGTCGTTTTCCAGCTCGATATTGATACCAAGCGAACGGATTTCCTTCAGCAATACGTTGAAGGATTCCGGCATACCCGGATCCATGCGGTGATCACCATCCACGATGTTCTTGTAAACGCGGGTACGGCCATTCACGTCATCGGATTTAACAGTGAGCATTTCCTGCAAGGTGTAAGCGGCGCCATAGGCTTCCAGCGCCCACACTTCCATCTCACCGAAACGCTGACCACCGAACTGCGCCTTACCACCCAGCGGCTGCTGGGTAACCAGGCTGTAGGAACCGGTGGAACGGGCATGCATCTTGTCGTCCACCAGGTGGTTCAACTTGAGCATGTACATGTAGCCCACGGTCACCTTGCGGTCGAAGGCTTCACCGGTACGACCATCCCACAGCTGCACCTGACCGGAACGGTCGTGGCCTGCCAGTTCCAGCAGTTCCTTGATCTCGAACTCTTTGGCACCGTCGAATACCGCAGTGGCCATAGGCACGCCGCCTACCAGATTCTTGGCCAGATCAATGATCTCATCATCGCTGAAGCTGTCCAGGTCTTCCGGAGTACCACCGGCACCGGCCTTGTTGTAGATCTTGTCGAGGAAGACACGAATATCCGCAATCTTCTTCTGCTCGGCCAGCATTTCGCCGATACGCTCACCAAGACCTTTCGCCGCCCACCCCAGGTGGGTCTCCAGAATCTGCCCCACGTTCATACGCGACGGTACACCCAGCGGGTTCAACACCACATCCACCGGCACACCGTTCTCGTCATACGGCATATCTTCTTCCGGCATGATCACGGAGATCACACCCTTGTTACCGTGACGGCCGGCCATCTTGTCACCGGGCTGGATGCGACGTTTGATCGCCAGATAAACCTTGACCACTTTCAGGACGCCGTGAGCCAGATCATCACCACCGGAGATCTTGGCCTGCTTGTCCTTGTAGCGCTCGTCCTGCTCTTTCTTGTGCTGCTCCAGGTACTGCTGGGCGCGCTCAAGCTGTTCAGCCACATCATCGTCGGCCGGGCGCAGTTCGAACCATTTCTCGGCATCCAGGCCATCCAGGATCTCGCCGGTCATCTCGGCACCACGCTTGAAGCCGGCGCCGCCATTGACCTTCTTGCCCACCATGACGGTACGCAGACGCTCCAGAATATCCTGCTCGAGAATACGGTACTCGTCTTTCAAATCCTTGCGGAACTGCTCAAGGGCAGCCTGCTCGATCTGACGGGCACGCTCATCTTTTTCCACGCCGTCGCGGGTAAATACCTGTACGTCGATGATGGTGCCCTTAACGCCGGAAGACACTCGCTGGGAGGTATCCTTCACGTCAGAGGCTTTCTCACCGAAGATGGCACGCAACAGCTTTTCTTCCGGGGTTAGCTGGGTCTCGCCCTTCGGCGTTACCTTGCCCACCAGAATGTCGCCAGCTTCCACTTCCGCACCAATGTACACGATGCCGGATTCATCCAGTTTGGACAGCGCGGCTTCGCCAACATTGGGAATATCAGCGGTAATCTCTTCCGGACCCAACTTGGTATCACGGGCGATACAGGTCAGCTCCTGAATGTGGATGGAGGTAAACCGGTCTTCCTTCACCACTTTCTCGGAGATGAGGATGGAATCCTCGAAGTTGTAACCATTCCAGGGCATGAACGCCACGCGCATGTTCTGGCCCAGGGCCAGCTCACCCATGTCAACGGACGGACCGTCAGCCATGATGTCGCGGGCAGCAACCCGATCACCCACTTTCACCAGCGGACGCTGGTTGATGCAGGTGTTCTGGTTGGAGCGGGTGTATTTGGTCAGGTTGTAGATATCTACACCCGCTTCACCTTCGCTCACTTCGTCATCGTTCACTTTCACGATGATCCGGGACGCATCCACCTTGTCGACGATACCGCCACGGGTGGCAACCACACAGACACCGGAATCGCGGGCCACATGACGCTCAAAACCAGTACCGACCAACGGCTTGTCAGCACGCAGGGTGGGCACAGCCTGACGCTGCATGTTGGAGCCCATCAAGGCACGGTTCGCATCATCGTGCTCAAGGAACGGGATCAGGGACGCGGCCACGGATACCACCTGACGGGGAGAGACATCCATATGGGTAATGGTGTCACGTTCCATCACGGTAAATTCGTAACGGTGACGCACAGTAACGAAGTCTTCTTCGAAACCGCCGTCCTCAGTCATTTTCGCGTCTACCTGCGCAATCACGCACTCGGCTTCTTCAATCGCGGACAGATATTCGATTTCTTCGCTGACCTTGCCGTCGATAACCTTCAGGTACGGAGACTCGAGGAAACCATACTCGTTGGCGCGGGCATAGGTGGCCAGGGAGTTGATCAGACCGATGTTCGGACCTTCAGGGGTCTCGATCGGACATACACGACCGTAATGAGTCGGGTGTACGTCGCGAACCTCAAAGCCGGCACGCTCACGGGTCAGACCACCCGGACCCAACGCGGAGACACGACGCTTGTGCGTAATCTCGGACAGTGGGTTGTTCTGATCCATGAACTGGGACAGCTGGGAAGAGCCAAAGAACTCTTTCACGGCAGCGGCCACCGGCTTGGAATTGATCAGATCCTGCGGCATCAGGCCTTCGGATTCCGCCAGACTCAGACGCTCCTTGACCGCACGCTCCACACGCACCAGACCGACACGGAACTGGTTCTCGGCCATTTCACCCACGGAACGCACACGACGGTTACCCAGGTGATCGATGTCATCGACCACGCCGTTACCGTTGCGGATATCTACCAGGGTTCTCAGCACTTCGATAATGTCGGAGGTTTCCCCGCCCATTTGTTCGAAGTACTGCTTGCCTTCCTCATCGGAGCGGGCACTGAAGTAGCGGCCGTCATAGAGGATGCCAGGACCGGTTTCATCTTCACGACCGAGACGACGGTTAAACTTCATCCGGCCAACACCGGACAGGTCATAACGTTCGTCGGTGAAGAACAGATTCTTGAACAGGTTCTCAGCCGCTTCCTTGGTGGGCGGCTCACCCGGGCGCATCATGCGGTAAATTTCGACCAGCGCCTCAAGCGGCGTACGGGTCGGATCAGCACGCAGGGTGTCGGCCATGAACGGGCCGTTGTCCAGATCGTTGGTGTACAGGGTTTCGAAATCGGTAATTCCGCCCTGTTCCAGCTTCTCCAGCGTTTCCGCTGTCAGCTCGGTGTTACACTCCACCAGGATCTCGCCGGTGTCCTGATCGATGATGGATTTGGCCAGGTACTTGCCCTGCAGGTATTCGGCAGGAATTTCCAGGTACTCAATATTAGCCTTTTCCAGCTGGCGAATGTGACGCGCGGTGATACGACGGCCACGCTCCACCACGACTTCACCGTCCGCCAGGATATCGAAGGTCGCGGTTTCACCACGCAGACGCTCCGGCACCAGCTTCATACGGTAAATGCCGTCTTCCACTGCGATTTCATTGGTGTCGAAGAACATCTCCAACACTTCGTCGGAGGTGTAACCCAACGCACGCAGCAGGATGGTCGCCGGCAATTTGCGGCGACGGTCGATCCGGACAAAGACCTGGTCTTTGGGATCGAATTCAAAGTCCAGCCAGGAACCACGGTAAGGAATCACCCGGGCAGAATAGAGCAGCTTGCCGGAGGAGTGAGTCTTGCCTTTATCGTGGTCGAAGAACACACCGGGAGACCGGTGCAGCTGGGACACGATTACACGCTCGGTACCATTGATAACGAAGGTACCGTTTTCGGTCATCAGGGGAATTTCACCCATGTAGACCTGTTGTTCACGAATATCCTTGATCGCCCCGGATGATTCACGATCGTAAATCACCAGACGAATACGCACACGCAATGGCGCCGCGTAGGTAGTACCGCGAATGATGCATTCTTTTACATCAAAAACGGGTTTGCCGAACTCGTAGCCGGCATACTCCAGCGCTGCATTTCCTGAATAACTGGCGATCGGAAATACCGATCGGAAAGCGGCTTCCAGGCCTTCTTCAAGGCGTTCTTCTGAGCTCTTATCCTGCTGCAGGAATTTACGGTAAGAATCGAGCTGTATCGCCAGGAGATAAGGCACCTCCATAACTTTCGGAAGCTTGCCGAAATCTTTGCGGATCCGCTTTTTCTCAGTGAATGAGTATGCCATCTGCGTTCCTCAGCTGTTGACCTATCACCCTGTGGTGATATTTCTGCATGAAACCCTTCATACAGAAACGACAAAAGGCTGGCAGCCAAAAAGCTGCCAGCCGGCGCCTTTCTGCGAAACCGCAGAAAGACATAGCGCCAATGCGCTTACTTGAGCTCGGCAGTACCGCCAGCCTCTTCGATCTTTTTCTTGATCTCTTCGGCTTCGTCTTTGGCAGCGCCTTCCTTAACAGGAGCAGGAGCGCCTTCAACCAGCTCTTTGGCTTCTTTCAGACCCAGGCCAGTCACTTCACGGACAGCCTTGATCACGCCAACTTTCTTGTCACCGAAACCGGTCAGAACAACGTCAAACTCGGTTTGCTCTTCAGCGGCACCACCAGCATCGCCAGCGCCAGCTGCAGGAGCAGCAGCAACAGCAGCAGCGGCAGTTACGCCGAATTTCTCTTCCATGGCATCGATCAGTTCAACGAGGTCCATAACACTCATATCGGCGATAGCGCCGAGGATATCTTCTTTGGAAACGGCCATTTTCAATCTCCTAAATCACCACTTTGGTGATCCGATTGGATCGGGTAGTTACGCAACCTGAAAAATCAGGCAGCACTCTGTTTCTGGTCCTTGACTGCAGCAACCGTACGAACAAATTTGCCGGGCACCTCGTTGAGGGTACGAACAAACTTGGCCACCGGGGCCTGCATAACGGACATGAGCTGAGAAATTGCTTCGTCGCGAGTCGGCAACTTGGCCAGGACATCGATATCCTGAGCACCATAAGTTACGCCACCCACGGCCAGAGCTTTTACTTCCAGCGCGTCATGGTCTTTGGCGAAATCCTTGATGAGGCGAGCAGCAGCGCCCGGATCATCCTGGGAAAAAGCCAAAACAGTGGGGCCAACCAGTGCATCGTTCAGACACTCGAATTCAGTGTCTTTCACGGCGAACTTCGCCAGCGTGTTCCGTACTACTTTCAGGTACACGCCGGTTTCACGGGCCTTACTACGCAACTCAGTCATCTGAGAAACAGTGAGACCACGATAGTCAGCAACCACAGCAGACAGCGCTTCAGTAGCAACAGCATTAACCGAAGCAACAATCGCTCGTTTGTCCTCCAGATTCAAAGGCATGATGTACCTCCTGGATTCACAAACATTAACCGTCAAAATCGACTGCAATCTGATTTCGAGGCGGTCGCCAGAGCCGGTTTCCCGGCCATTATCGCGGAGCCACAACCTGAGCAAATCAGGAAACAACTACCGCGCCTGCGCAGGCGGTTACCCCTTAATTCCGGCGGCCTACTTACCTCATGAAGGCAGACACCAAAACACACCGAAAACCTGCGGTCTTTGACGCCCCGGCATCGCTCACTGCAAGAGACGCGACACCGGGATCAAAGCCCTTTTGATCCTGCCGTGCGACAGGATCGAAACTACTTACATTGCCAGGGATGCCGGATCGATGGACAGACCGGGACCCATGGTGGTAGACAAGGTAACTTTCTTGAAGTAAGCCCCTTTGGCGGAAGATGGCTTGGCCTTCTTCAGGTCAGCAATCAACGCTTCCACATTTTCCTTGATGGCGCTGGAGTCGAAACCCACCTGGCCGACGGTGCAATGAATAATCCCGCCCTTATCGGTACGGTAACGCACCTGACCACCCTTGGCGTTTTTAACCGCCTGGGCAACATCAGGAGTCACGGTACCAACTTTCGGGTTCGGCATCAGACCGCGGGGACCCAGAATGGTGCCCAGCTTGCCGACAACGCGCATCGCGTCCGGGGAAGCAATGACAACGTCAAAATCGAGCTCGCCCGCCTGAACCTTCTCGGCCAGATCGTCAAAACCAACAACGTCTGCGCCCGCCTCTTTGGCTTCTTCAGCCTTTGCGCCCTGGGCAAACACGGCAACACGGACAGTCTTGCCGGTACCGTGAGGCAGAACAGAAGCACCACGAACGTTCTGATCGGATTTACGTGGGTCAACACCCAGGTTTACCGCCACGTCCACAGACTCTTTGAATTTCACGGCAGAAAGCTCAGCCAGCAGTGCGACCGCTTCCTCAACCGGGTACAGCTTGCCCGCTTCAACCTTCTCGCGGATGGCACGGTTACGCTTAGACAGTTTAGCCATTGGTTAACCCTCCACATCCAGGCCCATGGAACGGGCAGAACCCGCGATAGTGCGCACAGCGGCATCCAGGTCCGCAGCAGTCAGATCCGGCTCTTTGGCCTTGGCGATCTCTTCCAGCTGCGCACGGGTTACCTTGCCCACTTTCTTGGTGTTCGGCTCACCGGAACCGCTCTTGATACCAGCCGCTTTCTTCAGCAGGTAAGCCGCCGGCGGCGTCTTCATGGTGAAGGTAAAGGAGCGATCGTTGTAAACGGTGATCACGACCGGAACCGGCGCACCGGCATCCAGCTGCTGAGTCTGGGCGTTAAACGCCTTACAGAACTCCATGATGTTCACACCGTGCTGACCCAGAGCAGGACCAACCGGCGGTGACGGGTTAGCCTGACCCGCTGCAACCTGCAGCTTGATGTAGGCTTGTACTTTCTTCGCCATTTTAAGACTCCTTGGGTGCGAACGCCGCGCCTATGGCGGGCTCCCCTCAGGTTGTCAAAACACCCCGGCCACCTCTCAGCGACCAGGGCACCTAATTTAAACGCTGATTCCAATCAGGTCTTTTCGACCTGACCGAACTCCAGCTCAACCGGTGTGGACCGACCGAAGATCATCACAGCCACCTGCAGACGGCTCTTCTCGTAATTCACTTCTTCGATCACACCGTTGAAGTCAGCGAAAGGACCGTCGTTAACACGAACCACTTCACCCGCTTCAAACAATGTCTTCGGCTTCGGCTTCTCAACTGCATCATCCATACGACGCAGAATGGCATCCGCCTCTTTCTGGGTAATGGGCGAAACACGACCCGGATTTTTCGGATCTTCACCAATAAAGCCCATCACCTTCGGGGTTTCCTTGATCAGGTGCCAGGAGTCATCACACATCTCCATTTGCACCAGAACGTAACCCGGGAAGAACTTGCGCTCGGATTTGCGTTTTTGGCCACCCTTGATCTCCACCACTTCCTCAGTGGGAACCAGAATTTCACCAAAAAGCTCTTCCATAGAACGCAATTTAACGCGCTCCTCAAGAGCACGTTTTACGTATTTCTCGAAACCTGAATAGGCGTGTACTACGTACCAGCGCTTTGCCATGCTTACCCCTTAGCCAATAACCCAGGACATGAGCCCACCGAGAATCCAGTCGAGCACAAACAGCAACAGGGCCACAATCACAACAAAGACCAGAACAATCAGCGTGGTTTGCAAGGTTTCCTGACGCGTCGGCCACACAATCTTGCGAAGCTCGACCAGAGAATCCTTGCGCAACTGGTTGAACGCTTTGCCCTGCTCAGTTTGCAGAGCAACAAACACCGCCACCAGAGAAACAGCAACAACACCGATCACCCGATACAGGGCTGCCTGGTCGGAGAAATAGCTATTGCCCACTACGGCCGCAGCAACAAACCCCACAACCAACAACCACTTCACCGCCTCAAAGGCGGCAGAGCCGGAACGCGCTTCTGTTTTCTCGCTCATCTGACGATGCACCCCACCACCTGAGTGGCAGTTTTGGGAAAATTGGCAGGCCAGGAGGGACTCGAACCCCCAACAGCCGGTTTTGGAGACCGGTGCTCTACCAATTGAACTACTGGCCTGTAACTCTTTAAACCTGAAACAAAACAGGGTGACGGGCACGC
>NZ_LWFX01000932.1:0-3686 GCF_001635175.1 Alcanivorax sp. HI0083
GAGTTGTCGGTGGAAGTGCCGTACTCGTCCACCTGCCCCTGCTCGGCGGCGTTGTCCCGCCAGCTGATTCAGGAACAGTTCCGCAAGGATTTCGCCGAAGGCAAAGTGGATGCCGATGCGGTGTTTGAATGGCTGGGCACGGAAGAAGGCGTACTGGCCACTCCGCACAGCCAGCGCTCCATCGCCCAGGTGCGTGTGTTGCTGGATCACACCGAAGGGGATGCCTTCCCGATCACCGCCTTGATTGATTCCATCGAAGGCGCTCTGAAAACCCCGGTGCAGACCGCTGTGAAGCGGGTAGACGAACAGGAGTTCGCGCTACTCAATGGCCAGAACCTGATGTTCTGTGAAGACGCCGCCCGCCGGTTGAAGACCGCGCTGAACCCGCAGCCTTGCTACAAGGATTTCTGGTTGCGCGTGAATCACCTGGAAAGCCTCCACGCTCACAATGCGGTAGCGATTGTGACCAAGGAAGTGGATGGTGGTTACCTGCCGATTCCTTGATTGAGAGACGCTGCAGGCAGTACGCTGCACGCAACACGAAAGCCCTCTTCCCCTTGTCGGGAAGAGGGCTTTTTTGTATGGGTTGGTGATGAGCATGACGCCGGATGCCTGGAGCCTGACGCAATAGAGCCAATCTGGCTTCACCGCCTCTCTTTGTGGGAGCGGTGGTGCCCTGTTTCCGTTGTCCGGCTTCCGGCATTGGGCGTCGAGTTGTTGGGGCTTCTTTCTTCGCTAGGCAGCGACGACATTGCACCCTCGTCCAAGTGAAATGCGAACCCGGTACGTGTATACCGTGCCGCTATCCGCTAAATTGCCTATTAAAGAAGCACCCAGAGTGCGTGCGGGGATGCACTAACTCACTGAAAAATAATAAAAAGACGCCAGGAAGCGATTGCTATGCCCAGCTCGGAGACGCCCCGGCCCCTGAGTGGCCGGTTTTATCGTGCAGACCTTGTCACCCTTCTGAATCAGTCAGATCGGGTGCCCCTGACACTGTTGCTGGCCCCCGCCGGTGCCGGCAAATCCACCTTGCTGAATCAGTGGCAAGCCCAGCCCGGTGATCGGCATGTGGTGCTGATGGGGTTACAGCGGGCGGATGATGACCCGGTGCGCTTTCTGCGCCGCTTCGCCGAGAAAACCCGGGCCGCGGTGCCGGCGTTTGATACCTCCTGGTTTATGCCCTTCGATGTGGCCGAGCTGCCACCATCCTCTATAGCCGATTCACTCTATGACGCCCTGCAGCAGGTGACGTTGCCGCTGTTTATCGTGTTCGACGATTTTCAGCATATCCAGAGCGAAGAAACACTCAGTGTGATTGCTACCTTGCTGGCGGACCCGCCGGAGAATGTGCACCTGATCATTGCCAGCCGCACCCAGCCACTGTTTGACGTTAGCCGGCTGCGGCTGGATGACCTGGTGCTGGAGATCAGCGCCGTGGACCTGAAAGTGCGGCGCAGTGATGTGAGCGAGCTGAATCAGCGCCTGGGCGGCGAGGCTCTGGAAGAGCTGGCCCTGGATCACCTGATGGCGATTACCGAAGGCTGGGTGGCCGGGGTGAAAATTGCCCTGCTGGCGGGGATTCGATCGGGCATGCAAACCCTGCAGGACTTTAACGCCAGCCAGCCGGAAATCATGGATTATTTCGGGCATGCGGTACTCAAGGGGCTGCCGGACTCTGCGCGCACTTTGTTCATGCAAAGTGCCCTGTTGGACACCGTCAACGCCGAGCTTGGCGATGAAATTCTGCAAACCCGCCAGTCCGCACGGTTGATTGATGAGCTCACCAGCCGGGAGCTTTTTCTGGTGCCGGTGCCTGGCAAGCCGGCCAGCTATCGCTATCACGCCTTGCTGCGGGATTTTCTGCAGGCACGGCTGAAAATCGAGATGCCCGACTGCATTGTGCCGATTCACCGGCGGGCGACCCGTTACTTCATCAAGATCGGCAATTTCGAACAGGCTGTCTGGCATGCCTGGCGCACCGGTGATGCTGCGCTGTTCGGTAACTGCCTGGAAAAAAGTTTCGAGTTCTGGCTGCAGGAAGGGTATTCCAGCCACATTCTTGAATGGGCGGAAACTCTGGACGATGAAACCATACTGGGCCGCCTTGAACTGGCCGCGCCCCTGATCAGCACGCTGACCCTGTCACGGCGATTCTTTCGTGCCCGCTATTATCTCGACGCGCTCAAAGAGCAGGACTTTTCCGGCAGGGAGGACCGATACCATCACCGTCAGACAGTGGATTTTCTGGAACTGCATTTGCAGTTATTCCAGCACGATACCGACTTCATGGAAGGGGCTAACCTGTCGTTGTTGATGGAAAGCAGTGGCCACCGGGATATCCGTGCCTTCGCGCTGGCCATGGTGGCCTATTACCATCTGCAGCATGGCCGCCTGGAATCCGCGTTGGCCTTCTCCTCCCAGGCGCGGGACGTGTTGCTGCGCCTGGGGCAACGCTTTACTGCCGGCTATGCGGGTTTGATTACGGCCCTGGCCAATCAGCAGCTGGGGCATATTGGTGAGGCAGTGGCCTTTATTGTCGAAAACTTCAATAACACCCCCAGGGATTGCCCCACCTGGTCGCTGTGGGCCACGGGCATGGTGGTGGTGTTATACGACCAGAATCGCCTGGAAGAGGCGCAGCAGGTCTGCGAAGACCTGCTTCCCATGGTTTCGTCTGCTTCTGCCACGGAAGTGATTTCCACCGTTTATCTCACCTTGTCACGGCTGCAGCATCTGCAGGGCAAGCAGAAAAGTGCCGAGCGTATGCTGGAAAAACTGTTGGGAATTTTACAGCTGGGCAATTACGAGCGCTTTGTCAGCATGGCGGTGCTGGAGATGACGCGCCAGGCGTTGCTCACCGGCAACTGGCAGCGCCTGGATGTGGTGGTGGACCGTTTCAAGTTGGCGGAGTGGGTGCAGGAGAACCTTGAAAGTGAGGCGGCCATGTATAGCCAGAGCTGGGAGCGGCGCGGGCTGGCGGCGGTGTACTGGTTAATGGCCCACGGCCGCAATGCGGAGGCAGAAACACTGCTGCGCCGGTTGCTGGCGGTGGTGAAAGGGGCGGGTATCAAGACCCGGGCCTCCATCATTGAGGCCAACCTGCTGGTGCTCACCTCCAAAACGGCCGTCGCCTCGGAGCAGAGCCGCAAGGTGGATGCGCTGATCACCCGCTATGGTCTGCTCAATATCAATCGCTCCGTGTTCGATGAAGCGCCCGGGCTGGCGGGCTTGATGAATCGGTTGTGGTCAGCAGGGCAGCTGGTGCTACCGGATTTTTATACCGGGCTGTTTCCGGCGGTATTCAGCACCGCCCCGGCCAGTGAGCCGCTGGACGTGGACCCGGGGTCGGTGCTTACGCCCAAGGAAAGCGAAATTTTCGAGCTGCTGCAGAGCGGTATGAGCAATGCCCAGATTAGTGAATCCACCGGCGTATCCGTCACCACCACCAAGTGGCACCTGAAAAACATCTACAGCAAGCTGGGTGTCTCCAATCGTACCGAAGCCGTGCTGCGCGCCACGCCTAGATGAGTTGAAAGTTCAAAGTTTAAAGTTGAAAAGGAAAGCTGAAATCCGTGCTTTTCTCTGCAGCGCTCCTGCGAAACCCGGCTTCTGGGCGCGGGCTCGACCCAGCAAATCGTCCCCCGCCCCCTCTCGCGCTTTTAAACTTTGAACTTCCAACTGCT
>NZ_LWFX01000933.1:0-8547 GCF_001635175.1 Alcanivorax sp. HI0083
CGAAAACCGGCAACAGTCACAGGACTATGCCGCCCGCGAAACCGTTCTGTACGTACAGAAATTACTGCCCATCGTGCGCGACCTGCGCATTGTCGTGGTCGGAGACAGCGTGGTGGCCAGCTACTGGCGGGAGGGTTCCGGCTTTCTCAATAACGTCAGCCAGGGTGGCCGGGTGCGCACCGACCTGCCGGTGCCAGGCAACGCACTGTCACTGGTGGAAGGGCTGGCCCGTTATCTGAACATCAACCACGCCGGGTTCGACGTGGCCATGGTGGATGGCCATCCCTACATTCTGGAATTCAATCGCCTGTTCGGGAACACCGGCATCGCCGCCCTGAACAGGGACGTGCAACAGGCCATGCACAACTACCTGCTGGGCTCGACCCTGCCTCCGTCATCGGACAGCAAGGTCTCCGCCTGAGTGCGTAACAGCGCCTGGTAACGGTGGGCCAACTGTTCCACCGGCTGCAAACGCACCCGGTGGTCACCCGCACAAACCACCTGGGCTTTCTCTGGCTGGTATAGCGCTTTCACATCCAGCTCGGCCACGGTCAGCTGGCTGTCAGGCACATTGAGACGCCCCGGCACACCCGCCACACACAGGGCCCAGGCTTCTTCCTGATCCGGGTCCGCCGTCACCAATGCCTTGAATTCCAAAGAGATCTTGCCCGCCTGTTTGCGCTGCGGCGCCAGCAGCCGCACCACTCTCAGGAACAGCAGGCCAGCACACAGGGCGGAAAACGCGGCGCGTGATGCCGGCCCCTGATAGAAATACAACCCCGCCTGCTCACCAATCACCGGCCCCTGGTGGCCGTCATACAGTGCCGCCACTTGATCCAGCAACTGCTGGTACTCCGCCAGCACCTCTTTCAACACCTCTTCCGTGTAGCGCTGCCGGATATGCGCGAAGTTCACAATGCTGAGGCGTAACTGGGCCTGCATCTCTGCGCCGTCCGGCACAGGCGAGCGGACTATCGGCGGGAACGGCGCATCATGATGTGGCGACTCCTGGGGCACCCTCGGGGCGGATACATCAGGCTCATCCTGCGCGGGCGGCTGCAGGCGCTGCTGTATCAGCGCAGCCGCCACTCGTAACAACAACAGGCACAGCACTGCCAGCACAAAACCCGCTTCGATCTGTTTGCGCGGCAGCAACGTATTGTCACCCAGCAAGGTCAGGGTGCCCGCCAGCTCACCATCGGGGAGCGCTGCCGGCACGGTCACTCGCAAGGGGGAAGCCTTTTCCCCTGCGGCGCCGACCTGCTCCCCGGAGGTATCCTCGAAGCGAATCCCCAGCACCGGTTTCAGCTGCACGGTTTCCCGCCCAATCAGATTAATGCTGATGGAGTCCTCACTGGCCAACGCTTCCGCCGCACGGCGAGCCGTCTGCTGCGCCAACGCTTGCAGCTGCACTTTACGCTCCTGCTCCAGGCCGGCAGAAAAGTGCTCAAGGAAATAGACGCCGACCACCAGCATGGCCAACAGCATAAGAATCAGCTCGCGCAGCAGGCTCCGCTGCTGCCGGATCCATGGCCGCCATTGCTCCCACAGTGACATAACTTTGCTTTCCGTATTCTTGACCGTTGAGACTGCGGCGCAGTATACCGCGCCCGGCCAGGCAGGACTTGACCCAATTGGCGTAGTCGCCTGTCGTTGGGGAACCTGGCCAGGCACAAGAACCTGCCTCTCAAGCCACCATTTCTGCTACTCTTACGCCGTTTCGGGGCAAAGATAGCGCCGACGATCTAACGCTTTTTTACCTTCTGGCACTTTTTATCTTCTGCAACTGGGAGCCCACGCGTGCGCGAGATCATTCTGATCCAGGTATCTGGTAATGACCGGCCCGGCCTGACCGCCGCCTTCACGGGCATTCTTGCCCGTTACCGGCTCAATGTTCTGGATATCGGCCAGGCCGTTATCCACGACACCCTGTCACTGGGCATACTGGTAGAAACCCCGCCGGATGCGGAATCCTCATCGGTACTCAAAGACCTGCTGTTCGAAGCACACAAGCTGAACATCAATGTGCGCTTCCGGCCCATCGACGAAGACCGCTACGAAGAGTGGGTAGCCGGCCAGGGCAAGGACCGCCACATCATTACCCTGCTGGCGCGCAAGATCACCGCCGAGCAGCTGGCCGATGTGACCACCACCGTGGCTGACAACGGACTCAACATCGACAGCATTGCCCGGCTGTCCGGGCGCGTACATCTGGAAGGCGAGGCGCTCAATCAGGACAGCCGCGCCTGTATCGAAATTTCCGTGCGCGGCGAGCCCCAAGACGGCGAGGCCATGCGTGCCGCCTTCCTGAATATCGCCAACGAACGCAATCTGGACATCGCGTTCCAGCGCGATAGCGCCTATCGACGCAACCGTCGCCTGGTGGTGTTCGATATGGACTCCACCCTGATCCGCTCCGAAGTTATCGACGAGCTGGCCACTGAAGCCGGTGTCGGCGAACAGGTGGCAGACATTACCGAGCAGGCCATGCGTGGCGAGCTGGATTTCAACGAAAGCTTCAAGGCTCGTGTGGCGCTACTGAAAGGCCTGGACGAAGGCGCCCTGGAGCGGGTGCGCGAGCGCATCCAGCTCACCGAAGGCGCCGAACGGTTGATCTCGACCCTGCGTGCGCTGGGCTATCGCACCGCCATTCTTTCCGGGGGGTTCACCTGGTTTGGGCAATGGTTACAGCAGCTGCTGGGCATTGATTATGTCCATGCCAACGAACTGGAAATCGAGAATGGCCAGGTCACTGGCCGGGTTGTCGGCCAGATCGTCAACGGCCAGCGCAAAGCCGACCTGCTGAAAGACATTGCGACCCAGGAAGGCATCAGCCTGGAACAGGTCATCGCCGTAGGTGACGGCGCCAACGACCTGCCCATGCTCGGTGAAGCCGGCCTGGGCATTGCCTTTCGCGCCAAACCGCTGGTCAAACAGAATGCGGAGCAAGCCATCTCTACCCTGGGGCTGGACGGCATTCTTTATCTCATCGGTGTGCGGGACAAGGATCAGGCGGAGCTGCTTAAGAGTAGTTGACAGTTGATAGTGGATAATTGACAGCTGCGCGAACAACGCTGCCATGAATCCAAACGCAAGAGGCCGCGCCCATCGACAAGGCGCGGCCTCTTGCGTTTCAAAACGCTCCGGATCAGGAGCGCGACGCTGTCAGCTGTCCACTAAAAAACTACGCTGCGTCCGGGATTTCCAGCTTGTCCATCGGCGCCTGCAGGTAATAGCCCTGCAAATAATCCACGCCTCCCAGTGTCCATAATGCCTGCATCTGTGCGGCCGACTCCACAAAGCCCACTACCGTCTTGCGGTTGCCTTCTTTCACCTGCTTGATGATCGACGTGAGGCGCTCGCGGCCTTCGGCCTTGGACAGCTCCTGGGTGAAAGAACCTTCGAATTTCACCATGGTGGCCGGGATATGCTGGAACAACTTGAACGGATCCAGCCCACCACCGAAACGGCTGATGGAAATACCACACCCCAGCGCTTTCACCTTCTCGGCAAAGGCACCAGCCTGCTTCAGGTACGTGGCCGCGTCGCCTTCACTGAACTGGAACGTGACCCGCGCTCCGTCCATCTTGGCCGCACGCATGGCCTTGCCGAGCCAGTCAGCCAGCGACGCATCCGCCAGGGAGGCGCCATTCAGGTTCAGCACCAGACTGACCGGTTCGCTGAAGGCAGCCGCAGCGCGCATGGCATTGAGGACCACCCAGCGGTCAATCTTGCCCACCAGGCCCTGATCCGCTGCCACCGTCATAAACTCTTTTGCCTCCATGGCCTCCCCCTGCTTCTGCGGCAGGTTCACGAACACCTCAAAGGCATGGTCCGTTTCGTCTTCCAGGCTCATCAGCGGCTGGTAACGCAGATTGAAGGCGCCCTGCTCCAAGGCCTGACGCACCAGCATGGCCACCGCCTCGGAAGACCCGGCGGCCACATCATCCATGGGATCGTGCACTTTGATGGCATTGCCCTTACCGGCATTTTCCCGTTGCGCCTGATTACAACATTTTAGCGCCGTGGTCAGCGTGTCCTGGCTGCTGCGGGCGTCTTCGCGCACAAACGACACCCCCACACTGGCGGTGATATGCACGGTCTTGGCGGCCACTTCCGGCATCAGGGTTTCAATGCCGGCACGCAATCTCTCTGCCAGTTCTGCGGCCTCATCCATATCGGCCACCGGTTGCAGAACGGCAAAATCCTCGCCATCTACCTTGGCCAGATGAGCCTCGCCCACCTCGGCACGCAGCCATTCGGCCACGCTTTTCAGAATCTCATCCGCGCCATCAATTCCCAGACCCGACTGATGGTGCTCAAAGTCATCCAGACGCAGATAGAGCACGGTGGACAGGCGCCCTTCGTTGGCGGCCTGGGCCACACTTTCATCCACCCGATCCATAAACCAGCTGCGGCTGAACAGTCCTGTGACCTGATCTTTCTGGCTCATTTCCTGAAGCCGCTCTTCCATCTCACTCTCATTCACGCCAGCGGCGCGAATCACGATCTGGGTGCAGGCCTCGCCATCGTAAGTGCTGGCCGAAAAGGTGAAGGTGGCATCGAACTCGCTACCCTCGGTATTAACGCCCTTGCATTCCAACTCGTGGGTCTGGCTTTCGTCCTGGGCACGGCTGCGCAACAGCTGCTTCAACTTGGCATGGTCCGAGGCCGACACCATATCCATGATCGGCACCCCGGCCAGGTCGTCAGCGCTTTCATAACCGAACATTTCCACGTAATTGTCATTCGCGTGGATGTGCATGCCATCAAGCACATAGGCAATCGCATCACGGCTCTGGTCCATCAGCAAAGACAGACGCTTCTCCGCATCGTGGCGCACAATTTCGGAGTGCTGCAGCTCCTTGCGAAGACGCAGGAACTCGATGACCCGGTCCACCATCAACGACAGCAGCTCGCGATCATCGTTGGGCACCACACCACGGGCCCCCAGTGACATGCCGGCCTTGATGGTATCGGGGGTGAAATTGTCTTCGAGAAGAATCACCGGGATCGCCTTGCCCAGGCGATTAAGGTGCGCCATGACGCTTTCAAAACTGCTGTCGCCGAAGGTCGGGCGGCACAGCATCAATTCCCACGCGCCACCTTTCAAGGCCCGTAACAGGTCATCCTCACCCAGCGCCAGCTGCGCCCGGGTCGCACGACCGGCATTACGCAGGGCGTTCATCAGCTGCTCAGCCTCATCCTGGGAATCATGGGCGATCAGAAGACGTAAATTATCGAGGGCGTAACTCATGGGGCGATGACTCATGCACTTTTCTTACGGCCCACCATTGTGCCTGACTACCCTGTCTTGGCAACCATCAAAGGGAATGTGCCGAAAACACCGGCCTGCAGCCATTACGCGACGGCCAGGCCCCCTAATGAAAAGTTACGGCAAAATGGAGACACATACGTTTCGCGGCATCCTCGCCGCAACGATACTTTTTGTTATTCTAACAGGCGGCTAATCGGCAGCCTGTGAACGACGAATCGCAAATGACATTTTTCCTGATTCGTCATCAACTTCTACAGGCTGGACCAGATCGAATCCAGCGCATCATCATCCCCGCCTTCCGGGGATTGAGTCGGTGCCGGCGTCGCCATATCCCGAAAGGGATACTGGCTGAACCCGGACGCACCCTGGGTACGGCGCAGCAATTGCACCCGGCGCGGCTCGCCGGCTTCCACCAGCTCCACCTTGACGCCTTCATTGAAGCCCACCGTGGGCAACAACAGGGTAGCGGGCTGCCCCACAGCAGCCAGCTCGGGCAACACCACACCGCGCATAAAATCACTGTCGAGTCCCTGCTTGCGCAGGGCCCGTGCCGCCACCGGACGTCCGCCTGGCGCCAGTAACTCCACACCAAAACGGGCACCATGGTTCGGCAACTGCGTCACCCAGCGCACCACGGCCAGGGACCACTGGCTATCGGGGTGATCGCGCAGGGCAAGCAATTCACCGGTGCGCATCAGGCTTGGCGTATTTCCCTGCCACGACAGGCAATAGCCGCCCGGGCTCGCGTTCACTTTCTGGCAGTGATAACTCACTGGCAGAGTGCCTTCCGAGCGCTGACTGCCCGGCGCACCCATTTCAATGGTCTCGCCGACATAATCCGATTGATAGGCCGTTGCCCAGGGGTCTGCGTTCTGCTGTTTCTGCTTGTTGCTCTTCTGGATGTTCGCCAGGAAAGGGTTGTGCTCTTCTTCGGCACTCAGCACGGAAAGACTGCCGCGCTCCACCATGGTTTCAAAAGCCACCTTGCCGGACAGGAAGTAGTGCACCCCCACCAGACCAAAGCACAACTCAATTTCGCCGCTTTCCGGCATGCGCTTGAACGCCCGCTCGGTCAGCGCACCCCAGACCTGCTGCAGATGGGTAAGCAGACCCTCATTGAGACTCTTGGGCACAACCAGTTCGCTGTCACCGGGAGCTCTCAGCCAGGCGGTTATGGCCTCCACCAGACGGGTGGAATCAATGTAACGCCAGCTTTGCGATGCCTGGGAGGCATGGGTACGGTAAATCGGCGGCCGGTCGGCCTGCAGGTCAAAGACAAACAGGTCGTCATCATCACTGGCTGTGCTGATCTCGATCAGCGGCGCCCAGGCAAACGCCGCCTTGTAGATGCCCGCCAGCTCCTGCTGACGCAACTGATTGGGTTTCGCCGTGGCCAGCAACAGGCAACGGGCGTAGGCGGACTGGATACTGCTTTCGACTTCACCATCCACCACCGGAGTCGCGCTGATCCCGTGGAGTTCAGCCAGCAGGAACAGCTGGTGCAGCTCCAGCCACAAATGACGGGGGCTGGGGAAATAGAGTTGATAACAGCGCAGCAGTGTATCGCCCAGGGCCGTCACCGCCCGATGGATAGCGGTAGTCACCGCTCGCCGAACGGCCTTGTCCTTGACCTTGCGAATGCCACGCACCGCCACCAGCTTGTACCCGTTCGCCAGATGCCCCTGCAGGGCCTGGGCGAGACTGGCCACGCGGCGAGCCTTCTCAGGCAACACCAGGGACTGATTCAGATAGTGTTTTTGCAGCGAATCGCTGACATGAAGAATAGACGGGCGCACGACTTCCAGTAACTGAAAGCGGAGTTTGGAATCAATCTGCAGCCGATTAAGCTCCTGAATAAACTGGTACAGCTGTCGAGCCGTTTCTCCCATATTCATGATCGGAAGAGACTCCACCCACTGCTCCAGCTTCTTCGGCTGATCAGCGCCAAGTGTCAGGTGCGGCAAATCCTGCTCGGGCAGTTTCAATCGCACTGTCTGGGCTGGTTGCTCCATGAAGATAATCCTTATCTTGGCGGCATCCAGGCTACCTAGTTATTTGGTATTAGTTCTTGTTATTTATGCGTCCTGTGTCACACGACTTTACGATACCGCTACAATTCTGTAAACGCTGTGCCACATTCCTCAGAAAGGGCTTGCGGACCGCGCCTCTTAACCGGCCAGCACCGTTTTAGCGGGCTCTCCCGGCTCTTCCCGAGTCAGCCTTGGCACCAGAAAGCCCGGCAGGCGCGCACGCAAGTCCGCATGCAGCTCCCGGGCAATGGCATCGGGCACGGCAAAATGGGCTGCTCCCTGCACTGCATCCAGCTGATGCAGGTAATAAGGCAACACTCCCGCAGCAAAAAGGGCATCGGATAAATCCGCCAGCGTTTCCACCCTGTCATTCACTCCGGCCAGCAGCACACTCTGGTTCAACAGGGTGATACCCGCACCACGCCAATCGCGGCAACCCGCCGCCAGGGCCGGGCTGATTTCACGCGGGTGGTTGGCATGCAGCACCAGCACGGTTTGCCAGCGGTCATCGGTCAGCAATGCTCTCAAGCCCGCGTCCAGCCGCTCGGGAATCACCACCGGAGTCCGGCTATGGATGCGTAACCGGCGCAGGTGGGGGATGCCTGCCAGGGCTTCCAGCAGTTGCTCAAGGCGCCGATTGTTCAGGGTCAGCGGATCGCCGCCACTGAGAATCACCTCATTAATATCCGGCCGCGCCGCCAGCCATTCCAGTGCCTGCTCCCAGCGCTTGCCGCTTAGATGTGTCTGGTAAGGAAAGTGCCGCCGAAAGCAGTAACGGCAATGCACCGCGCACGCCCCGGTGACTACCAGCAGTGCCCGCCCATGGTACTTATGCAACAGGCCCGGCACCGCCGTGTGCTCGGCTTCCTCCAGCGGGTCAGCACTGTATCCCTGCTGGAGCTGGCGCTCCTCAGGCGCGCTGAGCACTTGCCGCAACAGCGGATCATTCGGGTTGCCCCGCTCGATCAGGTCCACGTAGCGACGCGGCACCCGCAAGGGAAAATCGCCTGCCGCCGCCAGGCTGGCGGGCAGGTCCTGCGGAGTCAGTCCCAGCTGCGCAAACAGCTCCGCCGGGTCGGTAATCAGATCGGCCTGCTGGCGCTGCCAGTCCGGCAACTCCCAACCGGCCGCTTCCTGCGTTATCATTGCCAGCCTTTCCAATGCCATACATCAACCTTTGGAACATTATTTATGGCCAACTATTCTACCAGTGAATTCAAGTCTGGCTTGAAAGTCATG
>NZ_LWFX01000934.1:0-3402 GCF_001635175.1 Alcanivorax sp. HI0083
AAGAACTGGTCACTGCGCTGGGCACCCTGGAGCCGGGCGATTATGTGGACGTGGGTGCGCAGGTCTCCGGCCAGCTTACCCGGCTGCATGTGGATGTGGGTGACAGTGTGGAGCAGGGCCAATTGCTGGCGGAAATCGACGCCTCTGTACAGCAAACCCAGGTGGACGCGGGCCTGGCGGAACTGGAAGCCCTGCGAGCGCAGCTGGAGCAACGTGAAGCCGAGCTGAATCTGGCCGAACTGCAGTTTCAGCGCCAACAGCGGCTGCGTGCTGCCAATGCCACCAGTGACGATGCTTTTCAGAGCGCCCGTTCCACGCGGGTCATTACCCGCGCCCAGATCAAGGTATTGAAAGCCCAGATTCGTCAGAAGCAGGCCAGCGTGGAAGGCGACCAGGCCAACCTTGGGTACGCAAAAATCTATGCGCCACGCAGTGGCACTGTGGTCAGCCTGGAGGCCCGCGAAGGGCAGACCCTCAATGCCAACCAGACCACGCCGACGCTGATGCGGATCGCCGACCTGTCCACCATGACGGTATCGACCCAGGTCTCGGAAGCGGATGTGGATCGCCTCGCGGCAGGCATGCCGGTCTACTTCAACACCCTGGGCAATGGCCAGGTGCGTTATGACAGCACCTTGCGCCAGGTGCTGCCCACCCCGGAAGTGGTGAACAACGTGGTGCTGTACACCGCCGAATTCGATATCGCCAACCCCCAGGGCAAGCTGATGTCGGGGATGACGGCCCAGGTGTTTTTTGTCGTGAACTCGGAAAAGGATGTGCTGAACCTGCCGGTGGCGGCGGTGAAACGTAATGATCGTGGCCAGTGGCAGGTGCAGGTTCCGGGCAGTGATGGTCAGCCACAGAACAAGACGGTGAAAGCCGGCATCAATAACCGGGTGCGCACGGTGATTCTCGAAGGCTTGAACGAAGGGGATACGGTGCTGCTGGGGCAGGCCGCCCGGCAAGCCGCCGGGGCGTCAAAAGACCGTCCGCGTCGCGGCGGATTGTTCTGATGGCACTGATCGAACTGGCGGGCATCCGCAAACGTTACCCGGCCGGTGAGCAGGAAGTGGAAGTCCTGCATGGCATCGACCTGTCCATCGAGGCGGGCGAATTTGTGGCCATCATGGGTAGCTCCGGGTCCGGCAAATCCACACTGATGCACATTCTGGGTTGCCTGGATCAACCCAGTGACGGAGTTTACCGCTTCGCCGGGCGGGCGGTGACCGACATGGACCATGAGCAGCTGGCCTGGCTGCGCCGGGAGATGTTCGGTTTTGTATTCCAGAGCTACCACCTGATAGGCACCGCCAGCGCCTGGGAAAATGTGGCCCTGCCCGCCATTTATGCGGGGCTGCCCCGAGAAGAGCGCAAACAGCGCGCCCAGACCCTGCTCGCTGATCTGGGCTTGCAGGACAAACTGGAAAACCGGCCCAACCAACTGTCCGGTGGCCAGCAGCAGCGGGTATCCATTGCCCGTGCCTTGATGAACGGAGGCAAGGTGATTCTCGCCGATGAACCCACTGGCGCGCTGGACAGCGTTAGCGGTGACGCGGTGATGGGCCAGCTCAAGGCGCTGGCGGAACAAGGTCACACGGTGATCGTGATTACCCACGATGCTGCGGTGGCTGAGCACGCGGACCGGGTAGTGGAAATCCGCGACGGACAGGTGATTGATGATCGCCGTCGCCGCCCGCACCGTGTGGAGGCGGCCCACGCCGTGCCGCAACCGACGCAGGAAAGCCGCTTTCCAGACCTGGGTGAAGTGCTGGAATCCGTGGTCATGGCGTTGCGCTCATTGCACGCCAACTGGCTGCGCACCTTGCTTACCTTGCTCGGTATTGTGATCGGTGTGGGCTCGGTGGTGGTGATGCTGGCCATTGGCCAGGGCGCCAAGGAAGACGTGGTGGCCCGCATTGGCGAGCGCGGTGTGAACCTGCTGGTGATCCGGCCGGACCGGGGCCAACAGCGCGTTGCCGACGGCGTGATCGCCACCCTGGTGCCGGAGGATGCCGAAGCCCTGAAAACCCTGCCCAATATTCGCGTTGCCGTACCGGAAATTTCCGGCGGCGTAACGGCGCGGGCCAACGGCAAGGATATTTCCACCAGTGTGCAGGCGGTGAGTGCGGATTACCCCAGCCTGCGCGACTGGGAGCCGGTGCAAGGGGTGTATTTCAACAGCAGCGATGAAGCCAGCTACGCGCCGGTGGCCGTGATTGGGCAGACGGTGAAAGCCAACCTGTTTCCGGACAGTGATCCGTTGGGCCAGTTTCTGTTGCTCAACAGTATTCCCTTCCAGGTAATCGGTGTGATGAGCCGCCAGGGGGCGACCGACTGGGGGGATGATCAGGATGATGTGGTGTTCGTGCCCTTGTCGACGGGCACCCTGCGCCTGTTCGGCCAGAATTATCTGCGTTCCATCACCCTGGCCGTGGATGACGTTACCGCCATCGATGAGACCGAAACCGCGGCGGTTAACCTGTTGACCCAGCGTCACGGGAAGGAGGATGTGCGGGTTTTCAATATGGCGTCCTTGTTGGATATGGTGTCGGAAACCCAGAACACCCTGACGTTGCTGCTGGGCTCCATCGCGGCGATTTCATTATTGGTGGGGGGGATCGGGGTGATGAACATCATGCTGGTGAGCGTCACCGAGCGTATTCACGAAATTGGTATCCGCATGGCCACCGGCGCTCGTCAGCGCAATATCCTGCAGCAGTTTCTTACCGAAGCGGTGGTGGTGTCTGCGCTGGGTGGCGTGATCGGTGTGGTGATTGGGGTACTGGTGGGCTGGCTGCTGGACGCTTTCGGCATGGCCATTGTGTTCTCGGTGCCAGTGATGGTGGCCGCGTTTGTTTGTGCCGCGGGCATCGGCCTGTTGTTTGGCTTTGCCCCCGCATTGAAGGCCGCGCGTCTGAACCCTGTGGAGGCACTCAGTAATGACTAAGACAATAAACAAGCGGGTATGGGTGACGGTTGTTGTTCTGTTATCCGGCTGCGCCATGCGGTCCGGGCTGGAGGCGCCCGAACAAAACATGCCGGCACAATGGCTTAACCAGCAGCAGGCCAGCGAAGCCATGGTGCATCACCCGCAATGGTGGCAGCAGTTCAACAGTGCGGAACTGGATCGGTTGGTGGACCAGGCGCTGGCGGCTAACACGGATTTACTGGCGGCGACGGCGCGGGTCGAGCAAGCGGATGCGCAACTCAGTCAGGCTGGTTCAGCCCTGTTCCCGACCCTGGGGTTGGGCGCCGGCGGCAGCCGCAGTGGTGTATTTGGCGAAAGCGGTAGCAGTGAAAGCTACAACGCCTCCGTGAGTGCCAGCTACGAGCTGGACCTGTGGGGGCAGCTTCGCAATAGCCGTGATGTGGCGCGGGCCTCCCTGCTGGCCAGCCAGTTCA